>JALSSK010000137.1 GCA_026984335.1 Rhodothermales bacterium | reverse complement strand
CGCCGTGAAGCCGCCGAAGGCCGCCGCCCGGCAGCCGGTCTCGATGGTCTCCTTGTGCTCATAGCCCGGCTCGCGGAGGTGCACGTGCATGTCCATCCAACCCGGCGAGATCATCTTCCCCGAGGCGTCATAGACCGGCGCGCCGGCGGCGTCGAGGTCCGCGCCGATGCGCGCGATGCGGCCCTCACGGATGAGCACGTCGGCCCGGCGGGTGGCGTCGGTTTCGGGGTCGAGGAGGAGGCCGTTCTTGAGAAGGAGGTCCGGGGTCATGAGCGTGGAAGGGATGAGGGAAACGGATCTTTGAACGTACGCCGCGGCGACCGGTTTGTCGCACGAGCCGGGTCAAAGATCCCGGGGATTTTTTCGAGGGAGGACCGCGGCCCTCGCGCGACGCCGGGGGGAAACTCCCGCTCGTTCCGTTCCGTTGGAGGTCTAGACGATCACTCAATCAAAGGGATCTCCTCATGGGACGCACGAGCAAGACCCGGGAAAAGCTCATCGACGCCGCCCGCACCTTGATGTGGGACCGCGGCTTCGTGGACGTCGGCGTGCAGGAGCTCTGTACGGAAGCGGGCGTCCGCCCCGGCAGCTTTTATTACTTCTTCCCCTCGAAGGCCGCCCTCACGGTCGAGGCGCTCGAAACCCAGTGGCGCGCCTTTTCCGAGCGGATGCTCGCGCCCGCTCTTGCTCTTGAGAACCCGCTCGACCGTCTGCGGCACTTTTTCTCCGAGTTGCACCGTTCCTTCCGGGAAACGCATCAGACGACCGGGCATGTAGGCGGCTGCCCCTTCGGAAACATGAGCGGCGAACTTCAGGCGCTCGACGAGGCGATTCGGGACAAGCTCCGGGAGATGTTCGACCGGCAACTTGCTTTTTTCGAGACGATTCTCCGGGACGCCCGGGACCGGCGCCTGCTCACCGTCGAGGACGTGTCCGTCAAAGCCCGCGCCTTGTTTGCGTTGCTCCAGGGAATGCAGACGCTGGCGCATACGTACAACGACCCGGACGTGATCGAAGCGCTTACGCCCGAAGTCTTCCGCCTTCTCGGAGTCGAGGGCGCCGCCCCGGAAAGGTGAGGGGCTCGCGTCAGGGGGGCTCGCGTTCGTCATAACGGCGGCTTCGGTCCATCCCCCTCCCCCCATCCATCCCCGCCGTTCGCCCCGATCGCCTCTCGCGACCATGGCCTCCCGGGACCGTAGGGGGAATATTCCACCGCGCTCGTAACCTTTTTGAAGCGGGCGCGTCTGAGGGTTGTAGATGATCGCTCAACTATTTTCTCCACACCACCAATCACGGAGACGCTCTCATGGGAAAACTTGATGGAAAAGTCGCCGTCGTCACCGGCGGCAACAGCGGCATCGGACTCGGCATCGCCTCGGAATTCGCCCGTCAGGGCGCTCGCGTCGTCATCTTCGGGCGCAACGGCGAGCGGCTCGCCGACGCCCTCCGCACCCTCGGCGACCAGGCCCTCGCCGTACAAGGAGACGTGACGAACCTCGCCGACCTCGACCGCCTCTTTGCCCGCACTGCCGAGCGTTTCGGCAAGCTCGACGTGCTCGTCGCCAATGCCGGGATCGCCCGGCCGCTCCCGCTCGAACACATCGACGAGTCGAACTTCGACCTGATCTCCGGCGTGAATTTCAAGGGCGCTTTTTTCACCGTACAGCGCGCGCTCGCCTACCTCAACGACGGCGCTTCGATCCTCCTGATCACCTCGGGCACGAACCGGAAAGGGCTGCCGGGGTTCTCGGTTTACGCCGCAACGAAGGCGGCGCTCCGCTCGCTCGCGCGTTCCTTCTCCACCGAACTTGCCGAACGCGGCATCCGTGTGAACGCGCTCAGCCCCGGCCCCATCGAGACGCCGCTCTTCGAGAAGATGGGTCTGCCGCCGGAAACCATCGAAGCCTTCGGCGAGACCCTCACCCGGCAAATCCCCGTGGGGCGGTTCGGGAAGCCGCAGGAGATGGCCAAGGCTGCCCTCTTCCTCGCCTCCGAGGACGCCTCATACGTCGTGGGCGCGGAACTCGTCGCCGACGGCGGGCTGACGCAGGTCTGACGATTCCCCGGCAACCATCAACCTCTATCCAACCTTTCATTACGTCATGGAAATACGCGCACAAGATCCTCAAGCCCGCGAGGTCCTCGACCAGGTCGAGAACGCCTATGGCTTCGTTCCCAACGTATACCGGGAGATCGCCGAGCACAGCCCTGCGGTGGCGGAGATCTACCTCAAGGCCAACGAACGTTTCGAAGGCGCCTCGCTCACCCCGCAGGAGACGCAGGCCGTCATACTCGCCGTCTCGGCGTACAACGACTGTCACTATTGCACGAAGGCCCATCGCGCCGTCGGGAAGATGGCGGGGCTGCCCGAGGACGAGATCGACGCCCTCATCGCGGGCGGGCTGCCGAAAGATGCGCGACTGCGGACGCTCACCGTCGCCACGCGTCGTCTCATGGGCAAGCGCGGCTGGCTCAGCGACGACGATCTCGCCGAGTTCAAAGCCCTCGGCCTCGACCGGGGCCCGATCTACGAGATCATCGCCCTGATCGGCATCAAAACGATCACCAACTACATCAACCACATCGCCCATACCGAGGTGGACCCGCAGTTCCGGTAAGGAGACCGGCATGACGGGAAACCCCGAAATGAACGCGGCGTCCGGAGAGCCCATCCCGGACGCCGCGTTGGTTTGGGGCCTTGCTGCCGTCACAGGTTTTCGCGGATGAAGTCCGTGATCATGCGGAAGAGGTGGAGGCGGGTCGTGCCGCCGAAGATGCCGTGGTTGCGGCCCGGATACATCATGAAGCGGAACTGCCGGTTGGCCGCCTCGAACTTGTCGATCATCTGCACCGAATTCTGGAAGTGCACGTTGTCGTCGAAGTCGCCGTGGGCCATGAGGAGTTTCTGGTGGTCGCCGAGGCGGTCGGCATAGGTCTGCGGCGCGCCCATCCGGTAGCCCTCTTCGTTCTTCTGCGGGGTGGACATGTACCGTTCGGTATAGATCGTGTCGTAGAGCCGCCAGTCGGTGACGGGGGCGACGGAGACGCCGAGTTTGAAGACGTTCGGCCCGTCGTCGTAGAGCATCGACATGAGCGTCATGAAGCCGCCGTAGCTCCAGCCCCAGATGCCGACGCGCCCGGCGTCGACGTAGGGCAGGGCGGCGAAGTGCCTGGCGGCGGCCTGCTGGTCTTCGGCTTCGAGCACGCCGAGCTTTTTGTACGTGACGCTCTTGAAGGCCTTGCCGCGCGCGCCCGTGCCCCGGTTGTCCACGCTGGCGACGAGGATGCCGAGTTCGTCGGCGAGGTAGGCGTGCCACAGATAGCGCGAGCCGCCCCAGGCGTTCTGCACCGTCTGCGAGCCCGGCCCGCCGTAGACGTACATCAGGAGCGGATACGTCTTGTTCGGGTCGAAGTCGCGGGGCTTGATGAGGTAGGCGTTCAGGGGCGTGCCGTCGGCGCCGGGCACGGTCATGAACGCCGGCGCGGGCAGGTCGTAGGCCGCCAGCGTCTCGATGAGCGTCTCGTTGCCTTCGAGCGTTTTCACCGGCGCGCCGTCGCGGCGGTGGAGCGTGACGACCGTCGGCTGCGTGGCGCTCGAATGCGAGTCGATGTAATACCGCAGGTCGGCGGACATGTTGATGCGGTGCCGGCCCGGCGCCCGGGTGATCTTCACCGGCGTCGCGCCGCCGTCGCTGCCGGCGCGAACCGGGACGCGGTAGAGGTGGCGTTCGAGCGGGCTGTCGAGGGCGGCGGTGAAATACGCCGTGCCCGTCGCCTCGTCGATGCCGTGGAAGGCCGTCACGTCCCACGGCCCCGTGGTGATCGGCGCGACGAGGTCGCCGTCGTTCTCATACAGATAGAGGTGGTCATAGCCGTCGACCTCGCTTCGCCAGACGAAGTGCTCGCCGTCGTCGAGATAGGTGAGCTTGCTCGTCTCCACGTCGATCCACGTCGGCTCGTGCTCGTCGAGAACGACCGTCACCTCGCCCGTGGCGGGATCGCCGTAGAGCAGGTCGAGGTCGTTCTGATCGCGGTCGAGGCGAAACATCCAGACCTTGTTCGCGCCGTCGATGGCGGGCGTCCAGCCCATGCGAGCGAGGTACTCGTGCCGGTCGCCGCCCGCGTACCACGTGTCCGTGTCGAAGTACGAGATGCCGCCCGTGGCCACGTCGATGACGCCGATTTCGATCTCGCTGTTGACCTCGCCCGCCTTCGGATAGCGGAAATGCACGGCTTCCGGATAGAGCTTGCGCAGGTCGGTCATGAAGAAGTCATGTGTGTGACTTTCGTCGAGCTTGAAGAAAGCGATCCGCGCGCCGTCGGGGCTCCAGGCCCATCCGTCGCGGAGACCGAACTCCTCTTCATAGACCCAGTCGAAGGTGCCGTTGATGATGCCGCCCTCGGAGCCGTCGTCGGTGAGCCGGGTCTCCTCCATCGTGGCGAGATCGACGAGGAACAGGTTGCGGTCGCGCACGAAGGCCACCTTGTCGCCCGCCGGGTTGAGCTTGGCGAACATCTGGAAGCCCCTGGCGCGGTCGGAAATGGGGGTAAGCGTCTCGGAGGCGAGGTCGAAGACGTAATAATAGCCTTTCGTGTTCTGCCGCCAGACGCGTTCGGAGTCGGTATAGAGGAGCGCCTTCGTGCCGTCTTGGCTGTACTGGTAGCCTTCGATGGCGATGAGGCGGCCCACGTCGGGGGCCATGAGCTTCGCGCCGTCGATGAGGCGGGTGCGCGCGTCCTTTTCGAGGTCATAGCGGATCAGATCGGTGGCGCCGCTCTCCCGGTTCGCCTCGATGAACGTGATGACCGGCCCGGCTTCGGCCCATCGCCCGCCCCGGAAGAACGCTCCGGAGAATTTGCGCGAGGCGTGGATGTCTTCGAGCGTGAGGTGGGGACGGGCGGCCTCCTGCGCCCGCAGCGTGGTCGGGAGCGCGGTCGTCAGCGCGATGATCAGGAGGGTCCAAAAGCTTGTTCGTGCTCGCATGGTCTGTTCTCTGCTTGGTCGTACGCGGGAAGGAGCGGGTCGCGCGGCGGGGGCCGCCCGGGGCCGAAGCGATCGTTCCCAAAGTACGGGAGCGGCCCGCATTTGTCCACCCTTTCCCCCGGGCCTCCTTCGCGCCTTTTTGACGAAACAACTCGCGCCGGGAGACGCTTTCATGGAAGATTTCGGACCCTTCGCTCTTCTCATCAGCCGGAGCCTTCCCGTGAACCGCCTCCCCTTTGCGCCGCTCCTCCTCTTCGTGCTTCTGGGCCTCGCGGCGAAGCCTGCTCTCGCGCAGTCCGCCGGCGACGCTCCGACCGTCACGACGGCGGACGACGACACCCGCCTCAGCTTCGGCGTCATTTTTCAGCCGCGCATGAGCTACGGCCTTTCCGACCCTTCGGCTTCGAGCGGGGAGGCGACCGTGGAGCGATACGGCTTCGGCCTTCGGCGCGCCCGCTTCCGGATGCGCGCCGCCGTGGGCCGCGCCGGGGCCTTCATGCAACTCGACGGCGCCGGCGGCACGGTGAAGCTGCTCGACTACTCGGCGAGCTACCGCCCGGGCAAGCGCGTGCGCGTGCGGCTCGGGCGCTTCGCCGTGGCGCAGCCCCGCGCCATGCTCCTGACCTCCGGCGCGCAGATCGACGCCATCGACCGCGCCGCCATCGCCGAGCGGTGGGCGCGAAACACCATCGGCTCGGACGGGCGCGACTTCGGCTTCGACGTCCGGTACGCCCTCGAACGGGGGGAGCTCTCGGTCGCGCTCCACAACGGCGACGGCAACCCGGACCGCCTCCGGGGGAATTTTCGCGAGCAGCCCAGCGGCGGCGACGCCACACGCGGCGTCGAGACGCAGGGGCTCGCCGTGACGGCGTCCGCCGTGTTCCGCCCGATGGCCTCGAACGCGCTCGAGGTGGGCGGCTTCGCGGGCCTCAACGGCAGCCGCAACCCGAACACGCGCGCCGTCGGCAGCGACCGGGGGCGCACCTACGTCACGTACGGCGCGCACGTGTACTGGGGCGCCCGGCCCGGCAGCCGGCCGTTCCGCCTCAAGCTCGACGCGCTCGGCATCCTCTACGAAGCGCCCTCCCGCTTCGAGAACCGGCAGAACACCCTCGGCGTGGCGATCCTCGGCGCGGCGCGCCTCCACCGGGCCGCCGAACTCTTCGCCCGCTTCGAGCAGTATGACCCGGACACGAACCGCGCCGGCTCGGGCGACACGTACCTGACCGCCGGGGGCAGTCTCAGCCTGAGCGCGCTCCGGGGCAAGCCCTACCACCGCGAGCGTCTCACCCTCGGCTACAGCCTCTTCTCGCCCGACGGAAGCAACGCCCGCGAACATCTCGTCATCCTTCAGGCACAGCTCGTCTTTTAAGCGCCGGGCCCCGGTCCCGCTTTTCCGGCATGGATACACGCTCCACGCACGACGCCCTCCTCTCCCCGACGGCGGCCGAGATCAACCTGGCGCATCTGCGGCACAATGCGCGGGCGCTCACGGCCCGCGCGGGCGACGCCGACGTGATGGGCGTGGTGAAGGCCGACGCCTACGGGCACGGCGCGGTGCGCGTGGCGCGGGCGCTCCGCGAGGAAGGCGTGCGCCACTTCGCCGTCGCCACGGCGGCGGAGGCCGTGCGGCTGCGCCGGGCCGGCATCGACGAAGCAATCCTCGTCTTCTCCGCTCCGCTCCCCGCCCAGTTGCCCGTCTATGCCCGGCATGCCCTCGACGTGACCGTCTCCTCGCGCGAGGTGGCCGAAGCCGTCATCGCCACGGCGCGCGCCGCCGGCCCGCTCCGGGTGCACGTGAAGGTAGACACCGGCATGGGCCGCCTCGGCCTCTCGCCCTCCGAGACGCCCGCCGTCGTGCGCATGCTCGAACGCGCGCCGGGCGTGACCGTGGCCGGCCTGTGGACCCACTTCGCCACTATTGGCGACGCCTTCGTGAACGAGCAGGCGGCCCGCTTCGAAGCCGTCGTCCGGCGGCTCGGCGGCGCGCTCCCGGTGCACACGGCCAACAGCGGCGCCCTCCTCTCTCCGCCCGAACACTTCAGTCTCACCGGAACGGAGCTCGTGCGCATGGGCGTGGCCCTCTATGGCATCTATGGCCCTTCCGCCATGCTTTCCGAAGACCTGCGCCCCGTGATGCGGCTGCGCACGCGCGTGACGCACCTCAAGACGGTCGCCCCCGGCACGACGATCTCGTACGACCGGACGTGGACCGCCCCCCGGCGCACCCGCATCGCCACCGTCGGAGCGGGCTATGCCGACGGCTACCCGCGCCGGCTCTCGAACCGCGCCGAGGTGGGCCTTCACGGACGACGCTTCCCCGTCGTGGGCACGGTATGCATGGACATGTTCATGGTCGACCTCGGCCCGCCCGACGGCCCGGCGGCCACGGTGGACCTCGGCGACCCGGTCGTGCTCTTCGGAGCAGGCGGCCCTTCGGCCTTCGAAGTGGCGCGCTGGGCGCAGACCATCACGTACGAGATCTGCACCGGCGTCGCCGCCCGCGTTCCCCGTATCTATCACGACGAAACGCCGCTTCCCTCGCAAAATGCGTAAACGCCGTCTCTTTTCTTTCATAATGCCCAAGAAATCTTATATTCCGGAGAAGGCGCCGCCGCCGCCCCACTTCGAACCAAAACTGCTACCTAAATGGCAACCACTTACGATCCCGCCGACATTAACATCCTCGTGGTAGACGACGAAGAAGATGTCGTCGAAATAATCAGCCATTTTCTATCGCAAGAAGGCTTCACCGTTCACAAGGCTTATGACGGCGAGGAAGCCCTGAGCAAGGCCACCCCCGACATCGACCTGATCATCCTCGACATCATGTTGCCGGGGCTGGACGGCTACGAAGTCTGCCGTCGTCTGCGCTCGCGGGTGGAAACGGAGACGATTCCGATCATCTTCCTGAGCGCCAAGACCGAGGAGGAGGATCAGGTCAAAGGGTTGATGGTGGGCGGCGACGCCTATCTGACCAAGCCGGTCGCGCCCCAGGTGATCCTGGCGAACGTGAAGGCCGTGCTCCGGCGCTCCGGCATCGAGGAGAGCCGGACGCTCCAGGTCAAAAACCTTACGATTTACGAAGACGAGTACCGCGCCTCGCTCGACGGCAAGGACCTCGGGCTGACGCTGACCGAGTTCGAGCTGTTGCGGTACCTCGTGCGGCATCCGCGCAAAGCCTTCACGCGCCAGCAGTTGCTCGAGACGATCTGGAAAGACGCCATGATGGTGACCGAGCGCACGGTGGACGCGCACATCAAGAACCTGCGCGAGAAGCTCGGCGACTTTGCCCGCCACATCCAGACCGTGCGCGGCGTCGGCTACCGCTTCGTCGAGGACGAGTCGGCGCTGGAATGACGCAGACCTGACGCGCCCCACGACGCCGGGCGCCCCCTGGATCGAACACATGCGAGCGCGCGCCGGCATCCTGCCCGTGCGCGTTCGGCCCTTCCGTCTCACAGACGCCGGTTCTTCCCCCATACGCCGGGTTATGATGCGCCCGTTCAAACAACTCCGATCCCGCATCCTGCCGGCCCGCGCCGCCACACAGACGTGGATGATCCTGACGTTCACGCTGTTCGTCGGCGTCGCCATGGTCGTGGTGGGGCTCTACATGACGTTCGTGCTCCGTGGCGAGATCGACGGCACGATCCGGCGCACCTTGCGGCAACAGGCCGAGCGCGTGGCCGCCCTCATCGAAGAGACGCCCACCATCTCCGAGCGCATCCGCATCACGCGCGAGTTGTCCCGCCTCTCGAACCTCCACCTCACCGTCATCGAAGGCGACTCCGTCCTCATCGACGTGCTCGGGGATCGTCTCCTCAGCGACGGGGCCCTCCGCACCCGCCCGGAGATGGCCGTGCTCGAAGACGGACAACCGCATTACGCCAGGCGCCCCGGCCCCGACGGACGGCTCGTCCACTACGTCGCGCTCCGGCGGCCCGTCTCCGGCCTCGTCGTGCGCGTCGGGCAGCCGGAGCCCCCGCTCTTCGCCCTGATCAGACGGATGGAGGTTATCCTCGTCTTCGCCATGGCGCTGGCCTTCCTGCTGGCCCTCTTCGGAAGCTGGGTCGCCGCCCGGCAGGTCACCCGCCCGCTCATCGCCATCCGCAACAGCGCCCGAAGCATCAGCGAGGGCGACTTTGACGAGAAGATCCAGGTGGACTCCCGCGCCGCCGAGTTTCAGGATCTGGCCAAGAGCCTCAACCGCATGTCCGACAGCTTCCGCGAGAAGATCAACGAGTTGCAACGGCTGGCGCGGCTGCAGAACGAGTTCATCGGCAACGTCTCGCACGAGGTCCGCAATCCCATCTTCGCCGTCGGGGGCTACCTCGAAGCGCTCGGCTCCTCCAACCTCACCCCCGCGCAGCGCCAGTTTTACGCGGAGAAGGGCCTGGCCAACCTCCAGCGGCTGCACAACCTGTTCAACGACCTCATCGAGATCGCCCGCCTCGAATACCGGGAGGACCTCATCAGACCCGAGGTGTTCGACCTCCAGGATCTCGTCGAGGAGGTGGCCGAGATCCTTCAGCCCAAAGCCGAAGAAAAGGGCATCTCGCTCGAGATCGAGAACCCGCCGACGCCCGTCTATGCCGACCGCAACCGCATCCGGCAGGTGCTCACCAACCTGGTCGACAACGCCATCGCCTATTCGGACGCCGGGACGGTCCGCGTCCGCCTGCGCCGCCGCCTCGACAAGATCCGCGTCGAGGTCGTCGACACGGGCAAGGGCATTCCCGAGGAGCACCTCGAACGCATCTTCGAGCGTTTCTACCGCGTCGATCCGGACCGCTCGCGCAAGAGTGGAGGCACCGGCCTCGGGCTGAGCATCGTCAAGCAGATCCTCCACGCCCACGGCGAGAGCATCCACGTCGAGAGCACCCAGGGCCGGGGCGCCCGTTTCTGGTTCGACCTCCCCTATGCCCCGGAACCGGAGCCGGTCCAGGCACGGGGCTGAGCCTCGCCTTTCTTCGCCTCGCCGGGCCGCTCCGGGCGCCGCTCGCCATTCTTTGCAAAGGATACATACGTCCCGTTTCCGTCGGAACGAAGAATTTCGTTATTTCCCTCGTTGGAATACTTGATCGAGGCGGCGGACGGAACGCGCCCGGAAGGGACCGCATATCAAGGGTATCACGAGATATCAAGGGTATCACGAGCGAGCCGGCCTGTGAGCTTCCCGCACCGGGCCCCTCCGCCGGACGTCATCCCGCAGTCTCTCCCTCGCGAGGGAGTCAAACGTTGATATAGATATGGCAAAAGGAAAGAGCGCGCGGAAGCCTCGCGGTCAGGAAGCGCTTCCGGTCGAGGAAGTCATCGGCGTCGCGGACCAGAACGGGGTCCCGACGTCCGCCCGCGAAACCGACATCGAGGGCGACCTGCCCGTGACGCCGGTCGGGCCGGAAGATTTTGACGCGGAGACGCTGCTGGCCGTCTATCGCCGGATGCTCACCTCGCGCCGTCTCGACGAGAAGATGCTCACGCTGCTCAAGCAGGGCAAGGGCTTCTTCCACATTGGATGCGCCGGGCACGAAGCCGCGCAGGCGGCCGTCGGGCTGCTCTCCCGCGCCGGGCACGACTGGTTCAGCTTCTATTACCGCGACCTGACGATGTACCTCAGCCTCGGCGGCACGCCCGAGGAAGTGATGTTGCTGCACCTGGCCAAAGCCGAGGATCCCAACAGCGGCGGCCGCCAGATGTCCGAGCATTACAGCAACCGCGAGCGCCACATCCTGCCGATCTCCTCGTCGGTCGGCTCGCAGTACCTGCCGGCGGTGGGCGTGGGGCTGAGCCTGATTCGGGAAGAGACCGACGCTTACGTCTACTGCTCCTCCGGCGACGGAGCGACTTCGCAGGGCGACTTCCACGAGGCGCTCAACTGGGCCGCGCGCGCCAAGGCGCCCGTGCTCTTTCACATCCAGGACAACAAGTACGCCATCTCGGTGCCCGTCTCCGAGCAGACGGCGGGCGGCAGCGCCTACAAGCTCGCCCGGGGCTACGAGGGCCTCCGACGCATCCACGTCGACGGCACGGACTTCTTCAAGGCGTACGCCGCCGCCCGCACGGCGCTCGACCACATTCGCAGCGGCCACGGCCCCGTCTGCCTCGTCTCGGACGTGGTGCGCCTGTTGCCCCACTCCTCCTCGGACGACCACCGGAAGTATCGCACCGCCGAGGAACTCGAAGCCGACCGCAAGATCGACCCCATCGTGCGCTTCGAGGTGCAGCTCCGCGAAGCCGGCCTCCTCGACGACGAGACCATCACGCGCACCCGCGAAGCGGTGGGCGCCGAGGTGGATGCCGCCGCCGTGTGGGCCGACGCCCGCCCGGACCCCGACCCCGCCACCGCCACGAAGCACGTCTTCTATGAAGGCGACCTCGACCTGACGTACGAAGCCACGCAGCCTTCGGGGGACCCCGCCGTGATGGTCGACGCCATCAACCACGCCCTGCACGAAGAGATGGCGCGCAACGAGCGCGTGATCGTCTATGGCGAAGACGTGGCCGGCGGCAAGGGCGGCGTCTTCACGGCCACGAAGGGCCTGACCGACCGCTTCGGCAAGGACCGGTGCTTCAACGCGCCGCTGGCCGAGGCCTCCATCGTCGGCACGGCGGTGGGCTTCAGCGCCTACGGATACAAGCCCGTCGTCGAGATCCAGTTCGGCGACTACATCTGGCCGGCGATGCAGATGCTCCGCAACCAGGCGGCCTCGTTCCGCTACCGTTCGAACGGCGCGTGGGGTTGCCCGATGGTCATCCGCGTGCCGGTGGGCGGCTACATCCACGGCGGCCTGTGCCACTCGCAGAACATCGAAGCGTGCTTCGGCCACATGCCGGGCTTCAAGATTGCCCTGCCTTCGACCGCCGCCGACGCCAAGGGGCTGCTCAAGAGCGCCATCCGCATGGAGGACCCCGTCCTCTTCCTCGAACACAAGGCCCTCTACCGATCCGCCGCCGCCCGCTCGCCCGAGCCGGACGCCGACTACCTCCTGCCCTTCGGCAAGGCCCGCCTCGCCCGCGAAGGCACGGACCTGACCATCGTCACCTACGGCATGATGGTCCACAAGTCGATGAACGTGGCGCGGATGCTGGAGAAAGAGGGCGTCTCCGTGGAAATCGTCGACCTGCGCACCATCGTCCCGCTCGATACGGAGACGGTCCTCGCCTCGGTCCGGAAGACGAACCGGGCGCTCGTCGTGTATGAGGACCACGAGTTCGCCGGCTTCGGGGCCGAGCTGTGCGCCCGGATCGGCGACCTCACCTTCACCCACCTCGACGCCCCTGTACGCCGGGTGGCGGGCGCTTTCTCGCCCATCCCCTTCGCCGACCCGCTCGAGAAAGCCGTCCTCCCGAGCGACGACGACATCCTCACGGCCGCCCGAGAGGTCCTCGCCTTCTAAAGCTTCCGGGGAAGGATCCCGCGCAAGGAATCCCGCACGTTCGCTTGCGAGATTGCCCTACAGACAAGGGTCGCGGTTTTTCGTATCCTGGCCTCAGAACGTCACACGCGCCCCCCTCCGTGTGGCGACGGCCCGAAAGGGTCGGAGAAACCGGATCGGCGGGAAACCAACGATCACGGTTCGAACGAGGGCCTCGAAGCCGGACCGATGCAATGCGGGCCGGCTTCCCGTATTTGGGAGCCTTCCGACAAATCTTTCCATGAAGCGCGCGCCCGATACGGTTATCCCGTTCCTCGCGTGTACTATTGGAGACGCGTGCAAAGGGACCCTCGCCGTCGTTCGCCTCGTGTAACGGATGCCCTCCGCGAGTTGACCACAAGAACGGGCAAAACACGCGACCCCCGGAGGCGCGAGCGACGGATGCGCGCGTGTTTTGCCCGAAAAGCGCGCCCCGAATGCATGTCTCCGGAAGAGACTTGCATTACACCGACCGTATCGTTTCTTTGTCGGAGGAGCGTCCCGAAGTGGTCACTTTCCGTTGCCCGATGCCGCCGGCTCATTGGAGTCGGCATGCGCGCTCCCATTGAGCCGCCGACTCCGACGGGTCGGTCCGGCGGCGGCCCCGTTGATGGTTTTTCGAACCTGACTCGGCGTGCTTCTTGTTGTAAGCCTGCCGCACGCGTCCTCCCTCGGCCGCCCACGGGGGGGAACGCGACGCCTCCGCAACCCTGTGTCGAGATCGTTGTTAGATAAACATTTTCTCCATCCACTGCCCGAACGCCATGCGTAATCCCGTTCGTCTTTTAGGCCTGACCGTCGCGCTGGTCGCCTTCCTCCTTCCGGTCGCTCCGGCCTCCGCCCAGTACTTCGGGCGCAACAAGGTCCAGTACGACGACTTTGACTTTAAGGTCTTCAAGACGGATCACTTCGAGATCTACTTCTATCCGGAAGAGAAACAGGCCGTCAAGGATGCGGCGCGCATGGCCGAGCGCTGGTATACCCGGCACTCGCGGACCTTTCTGCGGGAGTTTCACGAGCGGAAGCCGATCATTTTTTACGCCAACGACGCCGACTTCCAGCAGACGAACGCCATCAGCGGCTCGCTTGGCCAGGGCACGGGCGGTGTGACGGAGTCCATCAAGGAGCGCGTCATCATGCCGCTGACGGGCATCTACCGCGAGACGGATCACGTGCTCGGGCACGAGCTCGTCCACTCGTTCCAGTACGACATCGGCCTCAACAGCACCGACAGTTCGAGCTTTTCGCTGGGGTTGCTCCCGCTGTGGCTCGTCGAGGGGATGGCGGAATACTTCTCGCTCGGGCGCGAGGACCCGCACACGGCCATGTGGATGCGCGACGCCGCCCTCCGCGACGACCTGCCCACCATCGAACAGATCACCACCGGTTTCAAGTATTTCCCCTATCGCTACGGGCAGGCCTACCTGGCCTACATCGGCGGCAAATACGGCGACGTCGCCGTCGCCAACCTGTACAAGCTCGGCGGGCTCGTCGGATTGGACTCGGCCTTCGTCTATACGCTTGGCATCACGGCGGACTCGCTCTCGACGGAGTGGCAACAGGCCGTCAAGGACGCCTACTTGCCGCTGACGGAAGGGCGCACGCCTGCCGATGAGGCGGGGCGGCTCGTGCTCTCGAAGGACAAAGACGGCGGCGAACTCAACATCTCGCCCGTGGTCAGTCCGGACGGGCAATACGTCGCCTTCCTCTCCGAGCGCGACATCTTCAACATCAACCTGTTCATCGCCGACGCCAACACCGGCAAGGTGGTCAAGAAGCTCAAGGGCACGAACTCGAATCCCCATTTCGACGCCATCCGGTTCATCGCCTCGGCGGGCTCGTGGTCGCCCGACGGCAAAAAGTTCGCCTTCATCACGTTCGTCGAAGGGGATAACGAGATCTCCATCCTCGACTGGAACTCGGGCGACATCGAGCGCCGCATCGCCGTCGACGGCGTGACGGCCATCACGAACCTGGCCTGGTCGCCCGACGGTCGGCGGCTGGCCTTCTCGGGGATGGACGGCGGCATCAGCGACCTCTACGTGCTCGACCTCCGCACGAACGTCGTGCAGCAACTCACCAACGACCGGTATGCCGACCTCCAGCCCGCCTGGTCGCCCGACGGCGAAACGATCGCCTTCGTGACCGACCGGGGCCCCGGCGGCACCGACTTCGAGACGCTCAAGTACGCCAAAGAGCGCCTCGGTCTGATCAACGTGGAGACGGCAGAGATCCGCGTGGTGATTCCCTTCGAGCACGCCATGCACACGAACCCGCAGTTCTCGCCGGACGGACGCAACCTGTATTTCCTCTCGGACCACAACGGCTTCAAAGACATCTACCGCATCGCCCTCGATACGGACGAGGTTTTCCAGATCACGCGCTTGCAGACGGGCGTCAGCGGCATCACGGCGCTCTCGCCGGCCATGTCCGTGGCCATCCAGAGCGGGCGGATGATGTTCTCCGTCTTCACGGGCAATCAGTACAACGTGTTCTCGCTGGAGCCGGAGGAGCTTCGGGGCGTCCCCGTGCCGCGCCTGGACGAAGGCGAAGCGCCGGCGGGCATCCTGCCGCCGTTCCGCGCGGTGGATCAGGGCCTCGTGAGCAGTTATCTCCAGGATCCGCTCTCCGGCCTCCCCGAAGATCAGGACTACGAGGTGAACGAATACAGCGCCCGTCTCAAGCTCGACTACGTCGCGCCGCCGACCATCGGCGTGGCGGCGGGCGGCCCCTTCGGCACGGCGCTCGTCGGCGGCATCGGCCTCTTCTTCAGCGACATGCTCGGCGACCAGAACCTCGTCGTCATTGCGCAGGCCAACGGCACCTTCAAGGACATCGGCGGACAGGTGTCCTATCTCAACCGCAAACACCGGCTCAACTACGGCGGTTCGGTGGCGCACATCCCCTACCTCATCGGCGGCACCCGTGCGGGCTTCGGCGTCGATCCCCAGACAGGCCAAAATGCCCAGATCGTCGAGCAACTCCGCCAGCGCATCTTCATCGATCAGGCCGAGGGGCTGGCCTCGTACCCGCTCTCGACGACCCGCCGCCTCGAGCTCTCCGCCGGCTTCACCCGCTACGGCTTCGACATCGAGGTCGACCGGTACTACATCTCCTCGTTCCAGATCCGGCGCGAGCGGGACAGCTTCCCGGCCCCCGACCCGATCTACTTTGCCCAGGGGGGCCTTGCGTTCGTGACCGACTACTCGACTTTCGGCTTCACTTCGCCCGTGCGCGGGGGCCGGTCCCGCTTCGACGTCTCGCCCTTCGTGGGCACGCAGAGCTTTGTCCGTGTGCTGGCCGACTGGCGGAAGTACCTCTTCGTCAATCCCGTCACGTTTGCCGTGCGCGGCCTCCACGTGGGCAACTACGGGGCCAAGGAGACGAACGACCGAACCGAACAGCTCTTCACCCAGGAATACCTCGGCTATGCGAACAGCCTCAGCTTCGTGCGCGGCTACAGCTTCACCTCTTTCGACGGCAACGAATGTACGCAGACGGAGCAGAGCACCTGCGCCGAGTTCGACCGCCTCCTGGGCTCACGCATCGCCGTAGTAAGCGCCGAACTGCGCATCCCGCTGCTGGGCACCGACGCCTTCGGCCTGCTCAACTTCCCGTACCTGCCCACGGAGATCTCCTTCTTTGCCGACGGCGGCGTAGCCTGGACGGCCGACGAAGCGCCGGTGCTCAAGTTCAGGCGCGCTTCGACGGAACGCATCCCGGTCTTCAGTGCGGGCGTCTCCACACGGTTCAACCTCTTCGGCTACACCGTGCTCGAGATCTTCTACGCGAAGCCGTTCCAGCGCCCGCTCAAGGGCGCCCACTTCGGCTTCCAGATCGTTCCGGGCTGGTAAACCCTTCCCCTTCCGGAATCGGGGTTCAAAACGCTGGACGAGCATCCGCGTTTTGAACCCCGACTTTTTTGCGCCGCGCCGGCCGTCACGCGGGTGAGACGAGCGCTTCATCCGCCAGCAGGCGCGCTTCCATCACCGTGACGGCCCGCCCGGCGACTTCGACCCGCTCCGCCCCGACGCGCACGCGGACCGCGCCGCCGCGCTCCGAGGCCTGGAAGCCCGTCATTTCCGTCTTGCCCAGCCGCGCCTGCCAGAAGGGGCCGAGGCAGCAGTGCGCCGAACCCGTCACGGGGTCTTCCGGGATACCCAGACGCGGCGCAAAAAAGCGTGACACGAAGTCGTACGGCCCGTCGCCGGCGGCCGTCACGAGGACGCCGCGCGTCTCGAGAACCTCCAGGCGCGACATGTCCGGGCGAAGCGCGCGCACGGCCCCGGCATCCGCAAGCAGGACGAGGTAATCCTCACGGCCGCGCCCCACGTACACCGGCGCGACGCCAAGCCCCTCGACCAGCCCCTCCGGCGCGTCGGTCTCCTCTTCCGGATCGGCGGGGAAATCCATCGCGATCCAGCCGTCGGCGCCCTGCCGTGCGGTCAGCCGCCCGCTCCGCGTCTCGAAGACCGCCGGTTCGCCGGGCGGCAGTTCTCCCTGCTCCCACAGCACATGGGCCGAGGCGAGCGTGGCGTGCCCGCACAGATCCACCTCGGCGCGCGGCGTGAACCAGCGCAGGTCGTATACGGACGTCCCCGCGCGGCGCACGAGGAAAGCGGTCTCGGAGAGGTTCATCTCGGCGGCCACGCGCTGCATCCACGCTTCCTCACGCGGCGCATCGAGGAGGCATACGGCGGCAGGGTTTCCGGAAAAGGCGCGGTCGGCGAAGGCATCGACCTGAAAGAGCGGCAAGGACATGGGCACAAAAGGTTTGGAAGGTGAAAGACGCCGGGCGTTCCGACAAAATACCGTGAAACCTGGCGCATGAAACGTAGAACTTCTATCCTCCGACGAACACTCATCGGTCCAGGTTGCGATGTACGCCCCCTTCCGTTCCCTGCTTTTCCAC
>JALSSK010000136.1 GCA_026984335.1 Rhodothermales bacterium | reverse complement strand
CTCCGGCTCGACGCTCTTCCGGCTGATGCTCTCGGCCCACTCGCGGCTCTTCTGCCCGCCCGAACTGAACCTCCTCGGCCACCCCGACATGCGGTCGTGGAGCGAGGACCGGGACATCCTCATGCCGCACGAGGGGCTCGTCATGGCTCTCACGACCCTCATGGAGATCACGCGCGACGACGCCGACGCCCTCGTGGACCGGCTCGTGGCAGAGGCGCGCCCGACGGCGGAGGTCTTCCGCATGATGCAGTCCCACCTCGGCGACCGCGTGCTCGTGGACAAGACGCCCTCGAACGCCCTCCACCTCGAGACGCTCGCACGCGCCGAGACCCTCTTCGAAGCGCCGAAGCACCTCCACCTCGTGCGCCATCCGTACGCCGTCATCGACTCTTTCGTGCGCGCCCGCTTCGACCGCGTGCGGGGCGACACCGGCGACCCGTTCGCCATCGCCGAGGCGTACTGGACCCGGATGAACGACAACATCCTCAAGCTCGCCGAAAAACTACCTGCGGAGCGGTATCTCCGGGTGAAATATGAAGACCTCGTGCGCACACCGGAGGCGGTCATGCGAAAGGTATGCGCGTTCGTCGGGTTGTCGTTCGAAGTGGCGATGCTCCATCCGTATGCACACAGCGAGATGTTCGGCGGCCCCGGCGACCCCAACATTTTCCGGCACACCGGCATCATCGCGAGTCTCGCGGACAAGTGGAAGCACGTCCGTTTGCCGCGCCCGCTCGGCGAAGCGGCCCGTCGGACGGCGGAGGCGCTGGGCTACGAGCTCCCCGAGGCGGCTGCGGGCGAACGAGCGAGGTGAGCATGCCCGCCGGCCTTCCCGCCATACCGTCCGTGGATACGAGCCCGCCGCCAAAGACGGCTCCGCTCTCGCACGCACAGGAGCGGCTGTGGGTGCTTCACCGGCTCGAGCCTGAAAGCACGGCGTATCACATCCCCCTCGCGTTCCGTCTCGAAGGGCGCCTCGACGTGGAGGCGCTCCGGCGGAGCGTGAACGAGATCCTCCGGCGGCACGAGGTTTTGCGCGCCACCTTCCCGCTCGTCGGCGGCGAGCCGAGGCAGGTCATCGCGCCCGCGCTCATGCTCGACGTGCCGGAGATCGACCTCCGGGGCGCGCCGGAGACGCTCGAAGCGCGCATGGACGCGGTCATCGCGGAGCCGTTCGACCCGGCGGCGGGGCCGATGCTCCGGGTCCGGCTTTTCCGCCTCGGCGAGGAGACGCAAGTGTTCCTCGTCGTGAAGCATCACATCGTCTCGGACGGGTGGTCATCCGGTGTGTTCGTGCGGGAGCTGTGCGCGCTCTATTCGGCTTTCGCGGCGGGGCAGCCCTCGCCCCTGGCGCCGTTGCCGATCCAGTATGCCGAGGTCGCGCGGCGGCAACGCTCGCCCGAAGCCGAGGCCGAGATCGAGCGGATGACGGCGCACCGGCGCCGACGGCTCGCCGGCGCGCCGACGGTGCTCGACCTGCCCCGCGACCGCCCGAGGCCCCGGGAGAAGAGCTATCGGGGAGGGCGGCGGTGGATGCGCCTGCCGCCGACGCTCACCGGTGCGCTCACGGACTTCAGCCGCCGCGAACGCGCCACCATGTACATGACGCTTCTCGCGGCTTTTGCGACGCTCCTTCACCGGTATGCGGGAGCAGGCGAGATGCTCCTCGGCACGCCCATCGCCAACCGGCGGAGCGCCGACGTCGAAGGGCTCATCGGCTTTTTCGTCAACACGCTCGTGCTCCGGATCGACTGTTCGGGCGACCCGACGTTTCGCGCGTTGCTCCGCCGCGTGCGCGACGAGGCGCTGGCGGCGTACGACCATCAGGAGGCGCCCTTCGAGCGGCTCGTCGAGGCCTTCGCGCCGGACCGAAGGCTCGACCGGAGACCGCTCGTTCAGGTGCTCTTCGGATGGCAGAACATGCCCTCGTCTCCCATGGAGTTGCCGGGGCTGCGCGTCACCCGCCTCGACGTGGGGAACGGCGGGGCGAAGTTCGACCTCACGGTGCTCATCCGCCCCGATGCGAAGGGGATGAGCGGGTTCTGGGAATACGACGCCGACCTCTTCGACCCGGAAAGCATCGACCGGATGGTCGGGCATTTCGAGACCCTCCTCGCCGCGGCCGTAGCCGATCCGGAGGCGCGTCTGTCCGAACTGCCGCTCCTGCGCACGGACGAGCGCCGGCGCATCGTCCATACGTGGAACGCGACGGCGGCGAACTATCCGGCGGATCGGTGCATCCATACCCTCTTCGAGGCGCAGGCGGCCCGTACGCCCGCCGCCGTGGCCGTGCGCGACGATGTGGAGACGCTCACCTTCGATGAACTGAACGCCCGGGCCAACCGGATCGCGCACACGCTCCGGGCGCGAGGCGTGCGGCATGGCGACGTGGTGGGCGTCCTTTTGCCTCGTTCGGCGGAGACGGTGGCGGCGCTGCTCGGCGTGATGAAGGCGGGCGCGGCGTACCTTCCGCTCGATCCCGGCTATCCGAAGGCGCGCCTGCGGTTCATGCTCGAAGACGCTCGTCCCGCGGCGCTCGTCACCCGCGCCACGCTCGAAGTCGCGCTCCCCCCGCACGACGCCCCGACCCTCCGCCTCGACGCCGACCTCGCGTACGCGCCCGCCGCCGATCCCGGCGTGGCCGTCGCGCCCGGAGACGCCGCGTATGTGATCTACACGTCCGGCTCGACGGGGCGGCCCAAAGGCGTCGTGGGCACGCATCGCGGGGCGGTCAACCGCTTTCACTGGATGTGGAAAGCGTACCCGTTCGAGGCGGGGGAGGTGTGCGCGCAGAAGACCTCACTGGGCTTCGTGGATTCGGTGTGGGAACTCTTCGGGCCGGTGCTCCGGGGCGTGCCCGTCGTGGTGATCCCGGAGGCCGGGGTGCGGGATCCCCACCATCTGCTCGACGCGCTTGCGGCGCACGGCGTGACGCGGCTCGTGCTCGTGCCCTCGCTCCTCCGCGCCCTCCTCGACGCCGAGTCCGACCTCGCCGCGCGCGTGCCGTGTCTGCGGCTGTGGGTCTCGAGTGGGGAGACGCTCATGCCGGATCTCGTCGAGCGGTTTTATGCGAGCCATCCGGACGCCGTTTTGCTCAACCTCTACGGCTCCTCCGAGGTGGCGGCGGACGCGCTGTGCTTCGACACGCGGGGGCGCGACGTGCGGGACGGCGTGCCCCTCGGCCGCCCCATCGACAACGCCACGGCGTACGTCCTCGACGCGCATCGGCAGCCCGTGCCCGTCGGGGTGACCGGAGAGCTGTACGTCGGCGGCGCGGGGCCGGCGCGGGGCTACCTCAACCGTCCGGAGCTGACGGCGGAGCGCTTCGTGCCCGACCCTTTCTCGGAGACGCCGGGCGCGCGGCTCTTCCGCACCGGCGACCGCGTTCGGTACCGGCCGGACGGGACGATTCTCTTCGCCGGACGCGTCGATCATCAGGTGAAGGTGCGGGGCTATCGCATCGAACTCGGCGAGATCGAGGCGGCCCTTCGGACGCATCCGGCGGTGCGCGAGGCGGCGGCGACGGTGCGCGAGGATCGCCCGGGGGACCGGCGGCTCGCGGCGTACGCGGCGGGCGACGGCGTGGGCGAAGCGGATCTTCGGGCGCACCTCCGGGAGCGCCTGCCCGGCTTCATGATCCCTTCGGACGTCGTCGTCCTCGACGCTCTGCCGCGCACGCCGAGCGGCAAGGTGGATCGCCTCGCCCTTCCGGAGCCCGGCGCGGCTTCCTCCGGGCCGGCGCATGGGTACGTCCCGCCCCGGAACGAAGCCGAGCGCGAACTCGCAGCGCTGTGGGCGGCGGTGCTGGGGAAAGCGCGCGTCGGCGTCGAGGACGACTTCTTCGCGCTCGGGGGGCACTCCCTCCGCGCCGTCGAGATGCTCGCGCGTGTGGAGGCGCGCATGGGCAGGCGGCTGCCGCTCGCCGCCGTCTTCGAAGCGCCGACGGTGGCGCGTCTGGCGAAGAGGCTCCAGGCCGGTCCGGACCCCGGAGCGGGCTGGAAACATCTCGTGCCCATTCAGACGACCGGGGCGAAGCCGCCGCTCTTCTGCGTGCACAACCTCGGGGGCAACGTGTTGCTCTACGGCGCGCTGGCCCGGCGACTCGGGCCGGATCAGCCGGTCTACGGCATCCAGGGACAGGGCCTCGACGGACGCGGCGTCACGTTCACGAGCGTGGAAGAGATGGCGGCGACCTACCTCGCCGAGGTGCGAAGGCTCCAACCGCGCGGGCCGTATCACCTCCTCAGCTTCTGCCTCGGCAGCCGCATCGTCCTGGAAATGGCGCGGAGGCTCCGGGCCGAGGGCGAAGGCGTCGGGCTGCTCGCCTTCATCGACGGCATCAGTCCGGCGTTGCCCCGACCGAAAGACCGGATCTCCCTGATCGAAGCCTATGGCGCGCGTCTCGAAGGCATCCGGACGGCGGGCGAGCGTGATCTGTGGGACCGGCTGCGGGACAGGGTGCGGAACCGGTATCGGCGGCATCGGCGACGGTTGTTTTTTGTGATGGCGCGTGCTTTTTTGCAGGCCGGGCGGCCCGTCCCGCAGCGGCTTAACTTTGCGTATCTCATGGAAACCTATCGGAACCTCCTTCGCGCTCATGAACCCGGGCCGTATCCCGGGCGGATCGTCCTTTTCCGAAGCAGCCGCATGCGCGATTTCCCCGACGACCTCGGTTGGAACACCTGTGCGAGGGAAGGCGTGGAGACCCACGACCTGGAAGGGCCGCATCGCCTGCTCGACGAGCCGTTCGTGGGCGCGGTGGCGCAAACCTTGAAATCCCTCATGGCCTGAGCCTGGCCGGACGAAGCCGCGCATCGGTCGCCTTGCCTTCAAACAGCCGTCATCCCGTTGAGTCGGAGCAAATTCGCATATCTGACGGCGCAACTGGCGCTGGTGCTCGGGCTGACGCGCGTGTATCGTGTTGAGGAAGTGTACGGGTTTCAGGAGATCATGCCGGTGATTTTCGTCGGCTTCCTCGTGCACGCATGGCTCCCGATGCGGTGGCGGCTGCCGTTCTTCTCGCTGATCTCCTTCGCGGCGCTCGGGGTGCTTCTGGGGTTCCTGCAGAGCATGGGGCTGATCGTGCTCGGGCTGGGGTTGATCGCGCTCTGTCACGCGCCCGTCCCGTTTGCGGCGCGGGTGGGCCTGGTTGCGGCGGCGGGCGGGGCCCTGGCAGCCGTGCGCGCGGGGTGGATCGGAGTGCCCGGGTGGGAAGCCCTGCCGACGGTCGTCCTTCCGCTGCTCGCGGGGCTGTTCATGTTCCGCCTCATGATCTATCTCCACGACCTCCGGCACGAACGGACGCCGGCCTCGTGGTGGGCGCGCATCGCGTACTTCTTCCTTCTCCCGAACGTGTGCTTCCCCCTCTTTCCGGTCGTCGATTATCGGACCTTCCTCCGCACGTATTACGACCGCGACGACGCCTCCGAGATCTATCAAAAGGGGATCGTGCGGGTGTTTCGCGGGGTGACGCACCTGCTTCTGTACCGCGTCGTTTACCTCTACGTCGTGCCGGATCCGGCCGCGGTGGACGGCCCCGGGACGCTCGCGCTTTACGTCGTGGGCACGTTCCTGCTCGTCCTCCGCATCTCCGGCCTCTTTCACCTCTCCACGGGGCTCCTCGGGCTCTTCGGCTTCGACCTCCCGCCGGTGTTCCGCCGCTTCCTTCTCGCGGCGTCGTTCACGGATCTCTGGCGTCGACTCGACGTGTACCGGCGCGACTTCATGCGGAAGCTCTTCTTCTTTCCGGCGCTCGTGCGGCTGCAGCGCTTCGGCGCGACGGCGGGCGTCGCGGCGGCGGTCGCGCTCGTCTTCGGGGCGTCGTGGGCGCTGCACGTATATCAATGGTTCTGGCTCCGGGGCGAGGTCCCCCTTCGGTTCACCGACGCGCTTTTCCGGGGGATTTTCGCGGCGCTCACGGCCGGGAGCGCGGTGTATGAGCTCGGGCGGGTGCGGCGGGCGCTTGGTACGGACGGCTTCGCGTTTCGCACGGCGCTCCTGCGGGCCCTTCGGGTGCTCGGCGTCTTCACGGTGGTCGCCACGTTGTGGACGCTGGAGGCGAGCGCCTCCCTGGACGTCTTTTTCGACGTCATGGCGCGGGGCGTCTCGGGCGATGCGGGCGACTATGCGATGCTCGCGCTCGTTGCGGCGGCGCTCGTCGGGCTCGGCGTGGCGGCGCAGTGGCTCGAAGCCCGGGGCGTCACGCTCTTTCTCGAGGGGCGGGGAGCCACCGCTCCTCGCGCGGGCGTCGGGGTGAGCCTGGGCGCGGCGGCCCTCCTCGCGCTCGGCATGCCCGCGCTGTGGACGCCCCTCGGCCCCGACGCCCTCGACACGCTCGCCGCGCTTCAGCGCGACCGGTTCAACCAACGCCTCGCCACGCTCGGGGAGCCGGGATATTACGAAGGGCTGCTTGCGCCCGGCGCCTATACGGCGGGCCTGTGGCAGGTGCACGGACGCCCGCCCGCCGACTGGAAACGCACCATCGTGGAGGCGGGCGCGGGGCGGTACACGGGCGACCTCCTCCGGTACGAACTGTTGCCTTCCGTCGAGGCGCGGTTCAAACGCGTTTCCCTGCGAACGAACCGGTGGGGCATGCGCGACCGGGACTATGCGCGTCGGAAGCCGCCGGGCACGTATCGATTCGCGCTCGTCGGCGCGTCGACGGAGATGGGCTGGGGCGTCGAAAACGATCGGACGTTCGAAGCCGTCGCGGAGCGGATGCTCAATGCCGCCGGCTTTCCCGGAAGACAGGAACGCTACGAGATCCTCAACTTCGCCGTGACGGGGTACAGCCTCCTTCAGGTCGTGCGGGTCGTGGATACGAAGGTGTTCGACTTCGCGCCCGACGTGTTGATCATGCCGAGCATGTCGAACCCGGACCTGATCGTCTCGATGTTGGCCCGTCGGATCGAGCGCGGAGACGACCTCGTTTATCCGTTTCTGTACGACGTCGCGGCGCGGGCGGGCGTGAGGCCCGGGATGCCGCTCGCGGAGATGGAGCCTCGCCTGCGACCGTTCGTCGGCGAGATGCTCCGGTGGGGGTATGCGCGGATAGCGAGAGCATGCCGGGCGCACGGGGTCATTCCGGTGTGGCTCTTCGTCCCGCACATCCCGGACGAGCGCGGCAAGCGGCGCGGCGATCACGTCGAAAGCGCGGCGGTGGCGGCGCGCGAGGCGGGCTTTGTCACGATCTCCATGGACGGCGCCTTCGACGGCGTCGGCGAGCCGTGGCGGCTTCGCCTCGCCCCGTGGGATCTGCACGCGAACACGGAGGCGCACGCGCTCATGGGGCGGCGGCTGTACCGGGCGCTCCTCGAAAATGCGGGCGTGCTCGGGCTCTGAAGGGCGGCGGGGCCGTACGGGCCGTCCCGGCTCCGAGCGAGGTGCTCATACCGAGACGTTGAGGTGCTCATACCGAGACGTTGGTGACGGAGAGGGGTTCGTCGAGGGCGAGGGCGCGGGCGTCGTCGAGGGGCATGAGGGCGAGCGGATCGAGGCCGTGGGCGGCGAGGCGCCGGGCGGCGGCGGCGGGGCGGGCGTCGCGCTCGTGGTCGAGCGACCACTGGGCATGGCGGGCGAGGAGCGCCGTCTCGAGGGCCCGCCCGAGGGTGAGGGCAAAGCGGCGCGCCCCGGCTTCGACGAGGGGCCGCCCCGCGCGCAGGGCCGCGCCAAGCCACGACTCCGCCGTGCGGACCGCCCGCTCCGCCGCCTGCACGGCTTCGGCGAGGTCCGGCGCGCGCACCTCGGCGGCGCAGCGTTCGATCTCGGCGTTGAGCGGGGCGAGACCGCCCGTGGTGTGGACGGCGCGGAGGGCGTCGAGCGCGAGCACGTTCGTCGTGCCCTCCCATATGGAGAGCACCTGCGCGTCGCGATGGAGGGCGGGCAGGCCGGTGTCTTCGACGTAGCCCGCGCCGCCGAAGGCTTCGAGCACCTCGCTCGTGACGGACACCGCCTGCCGCGCCGAGGTCAGCTTGGCAATCGGCGTGAGGAGGCGGAGGAGCGCGGCGTGGTCCTCCGTGATGATTTCAGCCTCGGCGTGCCCGAGGAGCTCGGCGAGGCGGAAGGCGAGGTGGAACGCGCCCTCATACTCCGCCTGAAGCCCGGCGAGGGTGTCGACGTGGAGCGGCTGTTCGGCGAGCGGCGCCCCGAAGGCGATGCGCTTCCGGGCGTAGTCGCGGGCGAGGGCGAGGCCGCGCCGCATGTACGCCGCGGCGGTGACGGCATTCCACGTCCGGGTGATGTTGAGCATGGGCGTGATCCGGCGGACGCCGTCGTCGAGCCCGGCGACGGGGGTGGCGGGCGCGCCGTCGAGCGTGAGCTCGGCCGTGGGGAGCTTGCGCGTGCCGAGCTTGTCCTTGAGGCGGTCCACCCGAATGTTCCGCAGCCGGCCGTCCTCGTCCCGGGTCTCTACATAGAAGAGGGCGAGGCCCTTGCCGCCGGGCGGGTTGCCTTCGGGGCGCGCCAGCGTCAGCGCCATGTGCGAGGTGACGGCGGAGGTGAACCACTTGCGTCCGTAGAGCCGCCACACGCCGTCGTCCCCCCGGCGGGCGACGGTCTCCGAGCGCCCCACGTCCGAGCCGCCGGTGAGCTCCGTCATCCATTGCCCGCTCGTCCAGAAACGCTCGGGATCGCGCGCGGTGAGCCGGGGCACGGCGCGGGCGACGAGCGCCTCGTTCCCGGCGTCGAGGAGGGTGCGGGCCGCCCCGTCGGTCATCGCGAGGGGACAGCCGTACATGTCCGTCGAAGGCATGAAAAGGTAGGCGAGGGCGAACTGGTGGGGGCGGGAGAAGGCGCCGTGCTTCCGCTCGTACGCCGTCGCCACGACGCCGCGTTGGGCGGCTTCGCGTTCGGCTTCGGCCCACACGCGCGTCACGGCGATGCGGTCCACGCGCTCGCCCCATGCATCCCACTGCGTCAGGACGGGTTCGTTCGGGAGGTCGGCCTGTTGAAGGGCGTACCATGCTCCCCCGGCGAGACGGCCCATCTCGCGGAGTTCGTCCTCGATCTCGTGAAGCATCCCCTCGGGGAGCACGCGGCGGAGGTACGACCGGAGCACGCGGTCGTCGTCATACTGATTGGCGAGGGCGGGGGGCGTCTGTCGGAACGTCATGGCGCAGGTCCGGGCTGGTGAGCGAAAAGGCACGCGCGGCGGCTCGTCTGTTGAGGACATCCGGGGCGCGTCTCTGTTCCGAGACCGTCCGTCTCCGGCGGGACGCCCGGCCGATCAGCCCACCGGCGGATAGCCCACGAGCTGCCCCCCGTCGATCACGTGCGAGGCGCCGGTGACGAAATCCGAGGCGGACGAGGCGAGGAAAAGGGCCAGTCCCGCCAGTTCTTCCGGCATCGCCATGCGGTGCTGGGGCACAGCCTTGAGCACGGCCTCGTTGAGCGCGGGGTTGTCCCAGATGGCGCGGCTGAACTTCGTTTTCACGAAGCCCGGAATGATCGCGTTCACCTGAATGTTGTCGTCCGCCAGCTCCACGGCCAGCACTTCGGTGAGCATGAGCACGGCGGCCTTCGAGACGCAATAGACGCCCATCATCGGCTGCGGGCGTTTCCCGGCCACCGAGGCCACGTTGACGATCTTGCCTCCGCCCCGCGCACGCATCTGCCCGGCGCACGCCTTTGCCATGCGGAAATAGCCCTTCACGTTCACGTCGAGCGTTTTCTCCCAGTGACTCTCTTCGGCGGTCAGGATGGGGCCGAAGTGGGGGTTCGTCGCGGCATTGTTCACGAGGATGTCCACGCCACCCCAGGCCTCGGCGACGCGGGCGACGAGGCGTTCGACGGCTTCGGCGTCGCCGGTGTGAGTCGCCAGGGGAAGGGCTTCGCCGCCGCCGGCCCGGATGGTCTCGGCGACGGCGTCGAGGGCGTCCTGTTTGCGGCCGGCGAGCGCCACCTTCGCGCCGGCCTGCGCATACGCCTCGGCAATGGCGCGTCCGATGCCCCGGCTCGCCCCGGTGACGACGGCGACTTTGCCGGTGAGATCGAACGAAGGAGGGAGAGTGTTTTTCATGGAGCGGGTTCGGGGTTCGTGGGAGAGGTCTGAGGTTCAGTCTTTGAGAGCGGGCCACCGGTCCGCCCACGGGCGCGCTTCCTCATAACGGGTCGAGGCGCGGAGCACCGTGGCCTCGTCGAAGCGGCGGCCCACGATCTGGAGGCCGACGGGGAGGCCGTCGCTCGTGAACCCGGCCGGGACGCTCGCGGCGGGCTGTCCGGTCAGGTTGAACGGATACGTGAAAAACGGTTCGAGCGCGCTCTCGATGGGCGCGCCGCCGATCGTCTGCGGGCCGAACTGTCCGGAAAGCTGGGGCGGGGCGGCCATGACGGGCGTCAGGAGCAGGTCGTACCGCGCGAAGAAGGGCGCGAGCCGGTCCCACATCGCGTATGCCCCGAACTCGCACCCGACCGCGTCCCGGAGGCTGAGGCCCTCGACGAAGGGGAGGAAGAGCGCGAGGTCCGGGTCGAGCCGTTCGGCAAAGCCTTCGGGCAGGTCCCGTTCGAACTGGACGAGGAGACGCGGGAGCGCGGTTCCGGTGAAGAGGAACTCCGGCTTGTCGAGGTCGGGCGAGGCTTCCTCGACGTGCGCGCCGAGGTCTTCGAACACGCGGGCGGCGGCTTCGCACAGGGCGCGCACCTCGGGGGCGACGCGACCGTAGCCGAGCGTCGGGCTCCACGCGATGCGGAGGCCGCCGAGGGCGCCGTCGCACGCGGCGAGGAAAGGGCCGGGCGCGGGGGGGAGGCTGAGGCGGTCGCGGTCGTCGGGGCCGGCCATCACGTCGAGCATCGCGGCGGCGTCTCGGACGGAGCGGGCGAGGGGCCCTTCGTGGTTGAGCGCGGCCCACCCGTCGAAGCGGGGCCAGAAGGGGACGCGCCCGAAGTGGGGTTTGAGAGCGAAGACGCCGCAGCACGAGGCGGGCACGCGGAGGGAGCCGCCGCCGTCATTGCCGTGGGCGATCGGCCCCATGCCCGTGGCCACGGCCGCCGCCGCGCCGCCCGACGAGCCGCCGGGGCTGTGCGCGAGCCGCCACGGGTTCCGCGTCGCGCCGAAGAGGCGGTTCTCCGTGTCGAACTTGCCGCCGAACTCCGGCGTGTTCGTCTTCCCGAAGAGCACACAACCCGCCGCCTTCAGCCGTTCGACGAGCACGGCGTCGCGGTCGGGCACGTGGTCGGCGAAGAACGTCGAGCCGTACGTCGTCCGCACGCCGGCGGTGTCCGTGAGATCCTTCACGGTCACCGGCACGCCGTGGAGCGGCCCCGTCGTCTCGCCCCGCATCACGGCGTCGTCCGCCGCTTCGGCCTGCGCCCGCGCCCGCTCCACCGCAAGCGTGACGACGGCGTTCACCACGGGGTTGAC
Organism: Rhodothermales bacterium; assembly: GCA_026984335.1. Classification (GTDB taxonomy): domain Bacteria; phylum Bacteroidota; class Rhodothermia; order Rhodothermales; family ISCAR-4553; genus JALSSK01. The sequence continues at coordinate 5,969 of JALSSK010000136.1, read as the reverse complement.
CGCCTCGACGCGCGCGAGGACAGCCTCGAGCGCCTCGACGGCGCGCACCTCTTTCGCGGCGATCAGGCGTCCGAGGGCGAGGGCGGAGCGTTGCCAGAGTTCGGTCATGGGAAAGCCTCTCGCCCGATTCGGGCGGAAAAGGGAGGTTCGTTAGGATTATTCGCCGGGAAGTTAGAACTTCCATGCGGGAGTTGGAAGATCATGCATGGAAAGGACGTATGCACCCGGGCGGCGCTCCCCGGCGTTTCTGCGCGCGCTTCTTTCCGGGGCATCAGAGAAAATGAGGACAGAATGATCGATTCCGAAGTATTGAGCATCGAGAAAGAGGGACACGTGGCCACGCTCTGGCTCGACCGTCCCGGGCGTCGCAATGCGTTCGGGCCCGCTTTGTGGGCCGATTTGCCGAAGGCGATGGCCGCGCTCGGCGCCGCCGACGACGTGCGCGCCGTGGTCCTGGCTGCGCGTGGCCCGGCCTTCACCGTGGGGCTCGATCTCAAGGAGATGGCCTTCGCGCTCATGCCCCCCGACGCCGAGGCGGGCGCCCGCGGCCGGATGGACTTCTATCGCGGGCTCAAGGACCTTCAGGCGGCCGTCTCGTCGGTGGCCGCCTGTCCGAAGCCGGTCATCGCCGCCGTGCATGGCTATTGCATCGGCGCGGGCGTGGACCTCATCACCGCCTGCGACGTCCGTCTGGCCTCCTCTGACGCGATCTTCTCCGTGCGCGAGACCCGCATGGCGCTGGTCGCCGACCTGGGCACGCTTCAGCGCCTGCCGAAAATCGTCAATCCCGGCTATGTGGCGGAACTCGCATACACCGGTAAGGATATTACGGCGGCGCGGGCGAAAGAGATGGGTCTGATCACCGGTCTATACGAAGACGCCGGGTCGCTCCATGCGGCGGCGCGCGGGATGGCCCGGGAGATGTCCGACAACTCGCCACTCGTCGTTCAGGGCATCAAGGCCGTGCTCCGTCAGGGAGAGCATCTTTCGGTCGAGGATGCCCTGGCGTACGTGGCGCTCTGGAACACCTCGTTCATGCATTCGAACGACCTCGCCGAAGCCGTCGCGGCCTTCTTCGAAAAACGCACGCCGGAGTTTACCGGCGCCTGACGGATCGAAGAATTTTTTGTCCTCCTTGAAATAGGAAAACAAGCTCATGGCGTGCGGGAAAGAGAAACGTATCTTTTCGCCGGTCGTACGCCGTTGCGCCACGCATTGAACCCCCCGATATGTCAGAGTTAAGAGGAAAGACCCTGTTCGTCACCGGCGGGAGCCGGGGCATCGGGAAAGCCATTGCCCTTCGCGCGGCCCGCGACGGCGCCAACGTCGTCATTGCGGCGAAGACCGCCGAGCCGCATCCGAGGTTGGAGGGCACCGTCTATACGGCGGCGGAGGAGATCGAGGCTGCGGGCGGTCAGGCGCTGCCCTGCGTCGTCGACGTGCGGCATGAGGAGCAGATCCACACCGCCGTGAACGCCGCGCTCGAGCGCTTCGGCGGGATCGACATCCTCGTCAACAACGCCAGCGCCATCTTTCTGGCCGGCACGCTCGAGACGCCGATGAAGCGCTTCGACCTGATGCATCAGGTGAACGTGCGCGGGACGTTCGCGTGTTCGCAGGCCTGCATCCCTCATTTGAAGAAGGCGGAGAACCCGCACATCCTCAACCTGTCGCCGCCGCTGAGTCTCGATCCGAAGTGGTTCGCGCCGCACGTGGCGTACACCATGTCCAAGTTCGGCATGAGCATGTGCGTGCTCGGCATGGCCGAGGAGTTCCGGCCCGACGGCATCGCGGTCAACGCGCTGTGGCCGAAGACGACCATCGCAACGGCGGCCATCCGCAACCTGCTCGGCGGGGAGGAGGTCGTCCGCCGGTCGCGCAAGCCCGAGATCATGGGCGACGCCGCACACTGGATCTTTACGCAGGACAGCCGCGCGCTCACCGGACGTTTTCTCGTGGACGAAGACGTGCTTCGGGAAGCGGGCGTCGAAGATTTCTCGCACTATGCGGTCGAACCTGGTCAGGAACTCATCCCCGACTTTTTTCTTTGATCGAATCTTCGTCCGGGGTCGCCCTGAAATCCGAGGCGGCATCCGTCAGAACAAGGGCGCCTCGCCGCCGATCCGCTCGCGTCTTTAGCATCCCGTGATTCTTAATGTTATTTTGAAGGCGGATCGATTTTGCGGCTTAATGAAGCTCCCATCTTGCCGAATATTCAGATGATCGGTGTATGGAGTAAGAAAATAGCACTGCCACCCTCGAATTCACCCCTTGAAACCGATCTTTTCGGAGATCGCGCCGGGCCTCGGAGAAGTATTGTGCGCGCCTTGGCCGGGCCCTGAGCATTCTTCTTATGTCAGTCACCACCATGAAGCAGGATTCCGATTCACAGGGGCGCGAGCAGAGGCGTCTCCGGATGCTTATCGGCTCAGACCTGGAACTCGGGAAGTTTCTCCTGATCGCCGTTCAACTGGGCATCGTCCTCGTGGCGGTTCATCTGTTTCGCATCGAAGAGAACCAGGGCTTCCTGCAGATCACCCCGGTGATTTTTGCGGGCTTCCTGATTCACGCCTGGCTGCCGATGCGCCTGCGGATGCCCTTCTTTCTCGCGCTCTCGCTTCTGGCCATCGGGGTGCTGCTCGGCGTCGTGAACACGGTCATCCTCGTGGGGATCGGGCTGGCGCTGATCGGGCTGTGCCACCTGCCCATCGCCTTCGGCGCGCGCGTGGCGCTGGTCGTCGCCTCCGGCGCGCTCTTGGCGGCGTTCCGCGCGGAATGGATCCCCTCCTCATGGGCCGGACTGATTCTGCCCATCCTCGGCACGATGTTCATGTTCCGGCTGGCCGTGTACCTCTACGACCTCCGGCACGAGCGCAAACCGGCCACCGTCTGGGAACGCCTCTCCTACTTCTTCCTTCTGCCCAACGTCTGCTTCCCGCTCTTCCCCGTCGTCGACTACCAGACGTTCCGGCGCACGTACTACGACAAGGACGCCGCCGAGATCTACCAGAAAGGGGTGCTCTGGATCTTCCGGGGCGTCACGCACCTGATCCTCTACCGGCTCGTCTACTACTACCTCACGCTCGGCCCCTCGGAGGTGCACAACCTCGGGCAGGTCGTGCAGTACATGGTCACGACGTACCTGCTCTATCTGCGCATCTCGGGGCTGTTCCACCTGGTGATCGGCATTCTGGCGCTCTTCGGGTTCAACCTTCCCGAGACGCATCATCTCTACTATCTGGCTTCGAGTTTCAACGACTACTGGCGTCGGATCAACATTTACTGGAAGGACTTCATGATGAAGCTCTTCTACTATCCTTCGTTCATGCGTCTTCGCAAGCTGGGGATGACCACGGGGCTGGTGTTGGCGACGCTGGTGGTGTTCGTAGGCACGTGGGTGCTGCACTCGTACCAGTGGTTCTGGCTTCGGGGTCAGTTTCCGATCACGGTTCCGGACATGCTGTTCTGGGGCATTCTCGGGGTGATGGTGGCCTTCAACGCGGTGAGCGAGGTTCGCCGTGGTCGCAAGCGACGCCTGGGCAAGGAGCCGTGGAGGTTGGCGGCTTCGTTGGCGTACTCGTCGAAGGTGGTGGGGATGTTCGTGTTGATCACGGTGTTGTGGACGCTGTGGTCGAGTTCGTCGGTGGGGGAGTTTGTGTCGTTGCTGGGTGTGGCGGCATCGAGCGGAGTGGTGAGTTGGCTGTGGTTGGCGGTGGGTCTTGTGTCGCTGGTGGGGGTGGGGGTGCTCATCCAGTGGTTGAACGAGCGGGGCGTGGCGTTGTCGGTGACGGGATCGAACCCGTCGTTTCGCCGTGCGGCGGTGTACACGGGCGTTGGTGCGCTGGCGCTGGTGATGCTGGGGATGCCGAACGTTCAGGGGTTGCTGGGCGCGCGCGGGGGGGAGGTCGTCGCCTCGCTTCAGGAGTCGCGCTTCAACCGGCTGGACGAGGAGTTGCTCGAACGAGGCTATTACGAGGGCTTGCTGGAGACGAACAAGTTCACGTCGCAACTCTGGGAGGTCGTGCAAAAGCAGCCGCAGGACTGGATCCCCATTGGAGACACCAAAGCCGCGCGGCGCACGAACAAGCTGCTTCGCTATGAACTCAAACCATCCATGCAACTGGTCTTCCACCGCGCGCCCATGAGCACGAACCGGTGGGGGATGCGGGATCGGGATTACGAGAAGGCCAAGCCCGAGGGGACGTATCGGATCGCGCTTCTCGGAAAATCTTATGAGATGGGCGGCGGCGCGAAGGACGACGAGACGTTCGAGGCGGTGGCCGAGGCGCGGCTCAACGCAGAGTGGGCCGGGAAGCCGTTCGCACGCTATGAGATTCTCAACTTCGCCGTCGGCGGCTATACGTTGCTCGACCTGGTGGTCGTCACGCGGGAAAAGGTGTTTGATTTCGAGCCGGACGCGGTCTTCTACACGGCGCATTCGGTGGAAGAACGCATCCTTTTCAACCGCCTGAGCCGGGTCATCATGGAGGGCAAGCCGCTGCCGTCTGATCTCGAAGCGCTGGTCAAGGAGGCCGGCGTCGAGAAGGGGATGCCTCAGGCGGAGGCGCGGCGGCTGCTCGCCCCGTACAGCGACGCGCTCATCGCGTGGGGCTACCGCGCCATCGTCGAGGCATGCCGCGCGCGAGGCGTGCGGCCCGTCTGGGTCTTCGTGCCGCGCACGGACGACGAGGGCGCTGCGTATCAGGCTGAACGCGAACGCCTCCGGCGTCTGGCCGAGGAGGCAGGCTTCCTCATCCTCGACCTCGACGGCGCTTACGGCGATGTGGACCGACGGACGATCCAACTGGCGCCCTGGGACAAACACGCCAACGCCGCGGGGCAGAAGATGCTCGGAGACCGGCTCTTCGAAGAAATCCGGCGTCACGCCTCGGAACTCGGACTCGCCGAACCGGCGGTGGTCGGAACGCAAGCGGCAAACTGAATCCCCGGCGCGTAGAGAACCGGAATCATGGCATGAGGATGCGCCCTTTTCGAATGCACCTTTAACCGGCAGCGATCAAGGACTTGAAAAATAAAGACGTCACATCCACGCAAGCCTCTCCACGGGCCGGGTTGCTCTCGTTTCAGGTGGGAGACATCCGGCTGAGCAAGCTCGTCGCCGTCGCGGCGCAGCTGGCGCTGGTGCTGGCGGTCATGCACGTCTTCAAGGTGGAGCAAAACAGGGGCTTTCTCCGGCTCACCTCGTTGATCTTCGGCGGCTTCCTCGTGCATGCGCTGCTGCCGATGCGCCTGCGAATGCCGTTTTTCCTGGCCGTCTCGTTGGCCGCCTTCGTGACGCTCCTGGGATTCTCGCAGAGTCTGGGACTGGTGCTGATCGGACTGGCGCTGATCGGGCTGTGCCACCTGCCCATCGCCTTCGGCGCGCGCGTGGCGCTGGTCGTCGCCTTTGCCGCGGCGCTGGCCGTCATACGCGGCGGCTGGATCACCACGCCCTGGGAGGCCCTCCCCACGCTCGTGCTCCCCATCCTCGGCGCGATGTTCATGTTCCGGCTGGCCGTGTACCTCTACGACCTCCGGCACGAGCGCAAACCGGCCACCGTCTGGGAACGCCTCTCCTACTTCTTCCTTCTGCCCAACGTCTGTTTTCTCCTTTTTCCCGTCGTCGACTACCAGACGTTCCGGCGCACGTACTACGACAAGGACGCCGCCGAGATCTACCAGAAAGGGGTGCTCTGGATCTTCCGGGGCGTCACGCACCTGATCCTCTATCGCCTCGTCTATTATTATTTCGTGCCTTCACCCACCGAGGTGCAGACGCTCGGGCAGGTTGCGCAGTATATGGTGGGGACGTACCTGCTCTATCTGCGCATCTCGGGACAATTTCACCTGGTGATCGGCATTCTGGCGCTCTTCGGGTTCAACCTTCCCGAGACGCATCATCTCTACTATCTGGCTTCGAGTTTCAACGACTACTGGCGGCGGATCAACATTTACTGGAAGGACTTCAT
>JALSSK010000135.1 GCA_026984335.1 Rhodothermales bacterium | reverse complement strand
GACCTTCGGAGGCCAGGACGAGGGCGAAGCGGAAGAGCCCATCATCGTCACCGAAATGGGGGGCTATCAGTCCGCTCAGCGTGAACAGGCTTTCCGCGCCGACGTCGCCGGCGTACGCGACGAAGCGCCTCCGGCATCGCCGACCCTGCTCGGTAATTATCCCAACCCGTTCAATCCGACGACGACCATCAGCTTCAACCTGCCCGAAGCCCAGTTCGTGCGGCTGGCAGTCTTCGACGTGCTGGGGCGGCAGGTGCAGATGCTCGCCAATGGGCCGATGGAAGCCGGACAACACGAGGTGCGCTTCCTCGCCGGCGACCTGCCGAGCGGGCTGTACCTCGCGCGCCTGGCCACGCCCTCCGGCGCCATCGTCAGGAGCATGCTCCTGACCAAGTGAGCGCGCCGAGGCGTTTTCAACCTTGCAAAAAGGACGCTGCCTTCCCGGCAGCGTCCTTTTTTTTATGCGCCCATGCCCAAACGTAAAAGCCCGAGCGCCTGAAAAGGCGCTCGGGCTCCGGTGTTCGTGGAGCTAAGGAGACTCGAACTCCTGACCTCCTGGGTGCGATCCAGGCGCTCTACCATCTGAGCTATAGCCCCGTCAGCGCCGCTGTGAACGTGGCGAACCGCGCCGCTGTTCCATACGGACCGGGAATATACGAAGCCGACCCTGCGCTTCGCAAAGCCGATCCGGAGCCCTTTTCACGGATGGAAATGCTTCATTCCTTTTTCACCCCCCGGGGCCTCCTTCGATCCGTCTCCGGAAAGGTCGCTCTCGAACAAATATCGCCGCCAGACTGTATCTTCCCCTCCCCATCACCCCTTTCCTTTCTCATAGATACGCTCTCGATTATGGCAAACGCTGCTCCCATCCGCAAGCACGATCCCTTCGGCGCCCGCGACACGTTCGAGACCGGCGCAGGGCCGGCCTACCTCTATCGCCTCAGTCGCCTTGCCGAGCACGGCTATACGAATATCGACCGCCTGCCTTTCTCCATCAAAGTGCTCCTCGAAGCCGTCCTCCGCACCTGCGACGGCTACCTCGTCACGGAGGAGGACGTGGCCAAACTGGCGACGTATGACCCGAAGCATCCGGCCAGGGTCGAGATCCCCTTCATGCCCGCCCGCGTGCTCCTTCAGGACTTCACCGGCGTGCCCGCCGTGGTCGATCTTGCCGCCATGCGCTCGGCCATGGCTCGCCTCGGCGGCGACCCCAACGAGATCAACCCCCGCGTGCCCGTCCACCTGGTCATCGACCACTCCGTACAGGTGGACGCCTTCGGCATCCCGGACGCGCTCCGCATCAACGCCGAGCGCGAGTTCGAGCGCAACCGCGAACGGTACGAGTTCCTCCGCTGGGGCCAACAGGCCTTCGACAACTTCTCCGTCGTGCCGCCGGACAGCGGCATCTGCCATCAGGTCAACCTCGAATACATCGCGCGGTGCGTCTGGACGCGCCCGGCCGACGACGGCCTGCCCATTGCCTTCCCCGACTCGCTCGTGGGCACCGACAGCCACACCACGATGATCGACGGCCTCGGCGTCGTCGGATGGGGCGTCGGCGGCATCGAGGCGGAAGCGGTCATGCTCGATCAGCCAATCTACATGCTCATGCCCGAGGTCATCGGCTTCCGCCTGACCGGCCGCCTGCCCGAAGGCGCCACGGCCACGGACCTCGTGCTCACCGTCACGCAGAAGCTCCGCGAATACGGCGTCGTAGGCAAGTTCGTCGAGTTCTTCGGATCCGGCGTGAGCACCATGAGCGTGCCCGACCGCGCCACCATCGCCAACATGTCGCCGGAGTACGGCGCGACGATGGGCTTCTTCCCCGTCGACGAGGAGACGCTCAGCTTCCTCCGCCGCACGGGCCGAAGCGAGGCCCTCGTCACGATGGTCGAGCGGTATATGAAGGAGCAGGGCCTCTTCCGCACGGACGACATGCCCGAGCCGGAATTCCTCGACGTGCTCGAACTCGACCTCGGCGACGTCGTGCCGAGCCTCTCCGGCCCCAAACGCCCGCAGGACCGCATCAACCTGCCGGAGATGAAGAAAGTCTTCAACGAGTCGCTCACCGCGCCCGCCGGTCCGAAAGGCTTCGGCCTGCCCGAGGACCGGCTCGACGCAAAAGGCCACTATGCCGACGACCGGGGCAACGCGCTCGACCTCAAGCACGGCGACGTGGCCATCGCCGCCATCACGAGCTGCACGAACACGAGCAACCCTTCGGTGATGATCGGCGCGGGCCTCGTGGCGAAGAAGGCCGTCGAGCGCGGGCTGACGGTCAAGCCCTACGTGAAGACCTCGATGGCCCCCGGCTCGAAGGTCGTCACGGACTACCTCGCCGAGGCGGGTCTCTGGCCGTACCTCGACGCGCTCGGCTTCAACCTCGTCGGCTACGGATGCACGACGTGCATCGGCAACTCGGGCCCGCTCCCCGAACCGACGGCCGCCGCCATCCAGGCAGGCAACCTCATCGCGGCGGGCGTGCTCTCGGGCAACCGCAACTTCGAGGGCCGCATCCACCCGCTCGTGCAGGCGAACTTCCTCGCCTCGCCGCCGCTCGTCGTGGCCTTCGCCCTCGCCGGAACCGTAGACATCGACCTCACCCGCGAACCGCTCGGAAAGGACTCCGCCGGCAACGACGTCTACCTCCGCGACATCTGGCCGACGAGTGAGGAGATTCAGGACCTCATCCGGACCAGCGTCAAGCCCGAATACTTCCGCAAAGAATACGAGGGCATCGAGGACTCGAACGAGACGTGGAACAACCTCAAGATTCCCGAGGGTTCGATCTACCAGTGGAACCCGGAATCGACGTACGTGCAAGAGCCCCCCTTCTTTTTCGGTCTCACCCCGGAGACGCCGGAGATCCAGCCCGTCGAAGGCGCGCGCGTGCTCGTGAAGGTGGGCGACTCGACGACGACCGACCACATCTCACCCGCCGGTTCCATCGCCCCCGACAGCCCCGCCGGGAAGTACCTCCTCAGCAAGGGCGTCAAGTTCACCGAGTTCAACTCGTACGGCTCGCGCCGGGGCAACCACGAGGTGATGATGCGCGGCACCTTCGCCAACATCCGCATCAAGAACCAGCTCGTGCCCGGCGTCGAGGGCGGCATCACGAAGTATTTCCCCACGGGCGAGGTCATGCCCATTTATGACGCGGCGATGAAATACAAGGAAGACGGCACGCCGCTCCTCGTGCTCGCCGGAAAGGATTACGGTATGGGCTCGAGCCGAGACTGGGCCGCCAAGGGCACGCTCCTGCTCGGCGTGAAGGCCGTCATCGCCGAGAGCTTCGAGCGCATCCACCGCTCCAACCTCATCGGCATGGGCGTGCTCCCGCTCCAGTACCGCCCGGGCGAAACCGCCGCCACGCTCGGCCTCGACGGCTCGGAGGTCTACGACGTCCCCGTCACCGACGGCGTGACGCCGGGGCAGACCATCGAGGTGACCGCCACGCGGGCAGACGGCTCGAAGATCACCTTCTCCACCGTCTGTCGCCTCGACACGCCCGTGGAGGTGGAGTATTACCGCCACGGCGGCATCCTGCACTACGTCCTCCGCGAGTTCCTCAACGCCTCGACGGTGGATGCCTGAGCGGGCTCGTTCCGCCTCCGGGCTTCGAAAACAAAGCCGCGCCCGAATCGCAGGGCGCGGCTTTTTGTTTGGGGAAAAGAACACACGAAAGGGCGTCATCCCCAAGACGGTCGTCATTCCGAACCCGTCGAGGAATCTATACGCCTCGAAGGGCACACCGCCCGTAGGGGCGACTCGTGAGTCGCCCCATCCCTCGTGAGTCGCCCCATCCCTCGTGAGTCGCCCCACCCCTCGTGAGTCGCCCCATCCCTCGCGAGTCGCCCCACCCCTCGCGAG
>JALSSK010000134.1 GCA_026984335.1 Rhodothermales bacterium | reverse complement strand
GGGATCCGCCGAGCAACTTTTGGGATGACTTTTATAGGGCGGGGCGGGGTCCAGGAGCGATATTCTACGAAGGGGACCTCGCCCGGAGAAGGTTCTTCCGTAAACGACTCCGCGTTGACGGGCGAACTTTCCTGACAGGAAAACGCTGTCAGGCTTACCCATACCAGGCAATCCAGCCAAAGCAACAGGGTGAGGCGGTTAAAGAGACGGCTCATAATGATTTTCACTTACGGCTTTTAATAATGACCGCCGGATGTCCCTTTGGTCGAGAGTAGGATTTAATGCACAAGGGACGCGACAATAGATAGCTTAAATTGGATGCGTTAAACAGTAGTTTTTCGTGCAACTCTGTAGAGATCGACCATCTCATGCGGCGCCTGAATCGCCACACCATACTCCTTTTCCGCCCTGACCCAATACGTTTTCCCGAGTGAAGCCCGAAGGGTTGGCCCGGCGGATTTATGCGCCTCGTATGGCGCGCCGTTGGAACCCAAGTACCCGGGGCATCGGACGCGGAATGTCCGGTGTGGCGTTTACACCCGGAGCAGCGTTGGGAGCTTCCGGGTGGGGAAAGGCCACCGTCACGCGGCATCAAAGTCTATAACCGCCGACAATCTTGTCGATACGGACATTTTGGGGGCCGATGAGGGGTCATTCGTATACCATGGTTTGAACCATCTCCGGATTACCGGGATCGTTCGGATCCTTTTGATACCAGTGATTGCCTTCGGCCTTTACGAGGTCCTCTTCCGAGAAGACCAGCGTAGGACAGGCAACTCCCGTAGTCTGAAATTTTACGGCCGTAGTTGGTCCCGCGACAAGCGCCTCATCACTCTGGCGAAAGACGTTCAGGGTGGCGCCGTGCTCCAGGCTGTTCCATCCGCTTGGCCAGGCTGTGTATCTGGAAGCCGCCCAGGTTTTTACTTCCATGGCGCTTTGCCGTTCGACGCACACTTCACTCAAGGTATCAAGTGTGCCGCTCGATACGATGAGGGTTATCGGATTCTCCTCGCAGGTTTGCAGGTTCGGTTGCAACCGTTGAGCCTGCGCCGGCGCCGCAACGATCAAGAGACCTGTTCCGAGGATCAGGAGTGAGAGGAACGTCCATTTGTCAAACATTGAATCCTCCGCCGGTTTGGGTGAACAGATGGGCTGTTTTTGCTTATTTCATTAGAATCATCCGCTTCGTTGCCGTAAAGGAACCGGCCTGAATATGATAGAAGTAGATGCCGCTTGGGAACTCGGAAGCATTCCATTTTAAGCGATGAGAGCCCGCCTCCATGGTTGCCTTCACAAGCGTGGCGACGCTCCGGCCCAGCGCATTGTACAGGGTTAATACGACGTACTCACGCCGGGGGAGTTGGAAGCGAATTTCCGTATGAGGATTAAACGGATTGGGATAGTTCTGATCGAGCGTGTAGGTTTTCGGCAGCGTAGCCCTGGCCTTTTTTGCGACTTGGATCGCATGATCGGCCTGGAAGACGACCGGCTTCAACACCGCGTCTCCTTCTACGTAGGCGGCTCCCTGATCGCCATCGTCCCCGGGAGCGCCGATCAAAGCCACATTGCCGTTGAGGGCCACGGCTTTCCCGTACTCGTCGTCCGCAGCCCCATCGTATGCCGTCAACTTCATTACCTGCGTCCAGCTTATGGAAAGCGTTCCGTTCTGCCGGAAGAGATAGCTTGCTCCGGCGTTGTTGCCCTGGTCGTCGTCGCCGTAGGCGCCGATCAACGCGAGATTGCCGCTTAAGGCCACTGACGCTCCGAAGTGATCTCCACCGCCACCGGCCGTCACTTTCGCCTCCTGCGCCCAGGAAGAACCATTCCAGCGGAAAACGTAAACGGAACCTGAGCCGCTTCCGTTATCGTCATCTCCGGGAGCGCCAATCAATGCAACGTTTCCACTGAGCGAGACCGTATCTCCGAAATTGTCATAGGCGGCGCCGTCATTGGGAGTCAGCTTGGTTTCTTGTATCCAGGACGTTCCGTTCCAGCGGAAAATATAGACGGCGCCGGAGCCGCTGCCGTGATCGTCGTCGCCGCGCGCTCCGATGACTGCGACGTTGCCATTGAGCGCCAACGCTTCCCCGAAATAATCGCCTCCGGCGCCGTCGTTGGCCGTCAGCTTGGTTTCTTGTATCCAGGATGTTCCGTTCCAACGGAAAACGTAAACGGATCCGGAAGAGAATCCCCGGTCGTCATCGCCCCGTGCTCCGATCATGAGGACATCGCCACTGAGCGCGACGGCGTCTCCAAAGGCGTCGTAGGCGGCGCCGTCGGCGACGGTCAATTTGGTCTGTTGATTCCAAAAAGCTCCGTCCCATGTAAATACATAGGCTGAGCCGGAAGAAGCGCCCTGGTCGTCGTCGAACGGGGCGCCGATGACAATCCAATCGCCATCGACATCCACCGCTCGGCCGAACCGATCGCCCAGCGCGCCGTCGAGCGCGACTATGGAGGTTTGTGTCCAGGCAGAGCCACTATACTGGTGGACGTAAGCTTCTCCTCGCAAGGAAAACGTACCGGGGGCGCCGGTAACGGCCACCTTGCCGCTGACGGCTACGGCGTATCCGTTATCCTCTGCGCCGAGCGAGACAAGTTTAGCGTCTGACGGCGGCGCCAGAGCATTCAAGGCGGCATCTACGTTGATGCGAGGAGAGGTGACGCCGTTCCGAGCATCGTAGATTGATGTGCCGGTTGTCTCCAAAGCATTGAGCACATCGTCTACTGAGGCGGCCGGATTGCGGGCTTTCATTACCGCCCAGGCCCCGGCTACATGGGGCGCAGCCATCGAAGTCCCTCTGAAATCGTCGTAGCCGGCGCCGGGCACCGATGAGTAGATCCATTCTCCCGGCGCCAGCAGATCCAGGAAATTGGCGCTGTTGGAAAACCCTGAGATTGCGTCTACTACCGTCCCTCCCGAGCCGTCCTGCGTAGAACCAACGCTGATTGCCGAAGAAATGCAGGCGGGAGCATTCAACGCATCTATATAGCCTGTATTGCCGGAGGCCGCTATAGTGGCGATCTCTGCACCTTTAAGAACGTCAACTTCATCTGCCCACACGTGGCTATCGCATGGGGACGTGTAGCGACCTTCTCCCAAACTCATATTCACAGATACGATGGAAAAGTTATGCTCCATGAACAGCACATAGATGCGATCCAGACCACGCTCTATATCCATTGAATTTGCGAGAGCACAGGGCGAAGACATCCCGGCTCCCGTGCATATCGAGCCGGAAAATTCGGAAAACACTTGAATGGCAATGATATGGGCATCCCTCGCCACCCCGGCAAAACCAACGCCGGGCATTCCGATTCCATTGCCGGCGGCAATGCCGGCCACATGGGAGCCGTGGTCACAACCATCAATGTAGGTGGGACAGTTAACTCCGGACCCGGGACCCGTTTCAGCCGTGCCGCCCCCGGGACACAGGTTGGAGGAATAACACGCCTCCGAGACGACCTTGCCCGAGAGAAAAGGGTGATTACCGTCCACACCGGTATCGATGATTGCTATCGCGTAGCCATCGCCCGAGTAGCCGCCTTCCCAGGCGTCGTCTGCGTTATATGCGGGATACTCTCCTGCAGTGAAGGCGGTATGGGCCTGTCTTCATAGATGCGGACGACGAGCGGATGATTTGCCAGAAAACGTAACGCCGCAGCATCGACTTTCAAACCTAGCTTAGGTATGTACGTCATACGACCGAGCAGCTCTGCTGCGAAAGGAGCCAGATCCTGAAGCAGGATCTCCTGTCTTTCAGCGATGACGGGTTTTCGCGCAGCCAGCCGCTGCCGGATGGGAAGTTCTTCAGGCAATTCAGGGATTCTGAGCTTGACGATCACTCGCACTTCTCCTTCCCGCTCGGCGCGAGCAATCAGCGAATCCAACTCGGGAGAAACGATCTGGGCATAGAGTGGACACACCCCCAGCATTGCAAATGCGAACGTTGGCAAAATGTAGAAGAAAGACCATCTTCTCTTGCATTTGTGGATCTTCTTGTCCGGGAATGGAATGTTCATGACGGTTCCGATTCGATGGATTACTGTTGTGAAGAGCGAATGTCTGCAGATAGGAGCATGCTGAGAAGGGGTTCATAACCCTACAAATCATAGGCTTGATGGGCGCACGCCGGCATGCACAAATGTCCCGCATTGGGAGCATGGAAGCCTTCATAAATCGTCGATATTGAACAAAAAAAGGGGGCTTACCCCTACGAGACCTGTATTAAAAGTGCAATTTGACATGCGCCCGGCTTGAGGCTTGATACGACGTGCTCACTGGAGATATGACCCAACAGAGTGTAAGTCAAAAAAAAATAACTAAAAGGTAAAAATAACTGCCCTTTTCTCTTCAACGTTCAAGTTTCACGTGCTCCATTCACTCACCCGCCCCCATGCTGGACGAGCGCAACCGCACCGCCGAGCCGGCCGCCGAACTGCTCACGTCCCTCCTCGGCAAGTCGATCCCGTGAGGGCGACGTTCGACCATTCGAACCGTAAGCATGAAGCCGGGGCCTTCACGCACGGCGTCTTGCTTATCCGGGACGGAGCGGTTTTCTTTCGTCTCTCCGCCACCCCATCTGCTTCGCCCATGCGTTCCTTCCTCTTGCTTACGGCCGTCGCGCTCGTGCTCCTCGCGGGCTGCGGCGGCGAATCCGCCATGCCCGACACCGGCCCCGGCGTCTCGTGGAAGCTCGCCGAGCACCGCGCCCGCACGCTCTCCGACGTCCGCTACGACGTCCGCCTCACCATCCCCGCCGCGCGCGAAGACTCCGTCGCCGGCGAGACGACGATCCGCTTTCGCCTGAGCGACGCCTCCCGGCCGCTCGTGCTCGACTTCAAGCCGCCGGCGCGGAACGTGCGGGGCGTGTACGTGGACGACAGGGGGATCGACTACGCCGTCGAAAACGACCACCTCGTCCTTCCCGCGACGGCGCTCGTCGCGGGGGAGAACACGGTCGCCGTCCGCTTCGTCGCGGGGGAGGGCTCGCTCAACCGGAACGACGATTTCCTCTATACGCTCTTCGTCCCCGACCGCGCCCACTTCGCCCTCCCGCTCTTCGATCAGCCGAACCTCAAGGCGCGGTTTCGCCTCACGCTCCACGTGCCCGAGGGCTGGAAAGCCGTGGCGAACGGGCCGCTCGCGGAGACGGACACGACGGGCGACGGCGCGACCTTCCGCTTCGCCGAGACGAAGCCGCTCCCGACCTACCTCTTCGCCTTCGCCGCGGGCCGCTTCGAGACCGAGACCGCCGTGCGCGACGGGCGGACGATGACGATGTATCACCGCGAGACCGACGCCGAAAAGCTCGCCCGCAACCGCGACGTCCTCTTCGACCTCCACGCGACGGCGCTGGCGTGGCTCGAAGCCTACACCGGCATCCCGTACCCGTTCGACAAGTTCGACTTCGTGCTCATCCCTTCGTTTCAGTACGGCGGCATGGAGCATCCCGGCGCGATCCTCTACCGGCAGGCGAGCCTCATGCTCGACGCCTCGGCCACGCAAAACCAGCTCCTCGGGCGCGCCTCCGTCATCGCCCACGAGACCGCCCACATGTGGTTCGGCGACCTCGTGACGATGAACTGGTTCGACGACGTGTGGACGAAAGAGGTCTTCGCCAATTTCATGGCGGCGAAGATCGTCAACCCCTCGTTTCCCGAGGTGAACCACGACCTCCGCTTCCTCCTGGCCCACTACCCGGCGGCGTATGCCGTGGACCGGACGGCGGGCGCGAACCCCATCCGGCAGCCGCTCGAAAACCTCCAGCAGGCGGGCACGCTCTACGGCGCGATCATCTATCAGAAAGCCCCCATCGTGATGAAGCACCTCGAACGGCTCGTCGGCGAAGAGGCGTTCCGCGACGGGTTGCGGGCCTACCTCTCGGCGTTCGCCTACCGCAATGCGACGTGGCCCGACCTCATCGCCGAGCTTGACCGGCGCTCGGACGAGGACCTGACGGCGTGGAGCCGCGTGTGGGTGGAGGAGCCGGGCCGCCCCACCGTGGAGGTGCGCGCCGCGCGCACGGACGGCCGCCTCGACCGCCTGTCCCTCTTCCAGTCCGATCCCTTCGACCGGGGCCGCCTGTGGACCCAGCGCCTCGACGTGCTCCTCGCCTGCGGAGACACGCTCGTCCGCTTCCCCCGCACCCTCGACCGCGAGAGCCTGACGGTGACCGAAGCCGCCTCGCGGCCCGCGCCGGACTTCATCCTCCCCAACGGCGACGGCGTCGGCTACGGCCTCTTCGTCCTCGACCCCGAGAGTCAGGCGTTCCTCCTCGAACACGTCGCCGGCCTCGACGACGCGATGCTCCGGGGCATCGTGTGGGTGACGCTGTGGGACGCCCTCCTCGAAGGCCGCATCCCACCCGGCGTCTTTCTCGAGCGCGCCATGGCCGCGCTCCCGGCGGAGACGAACGAGCTCGTGGCCCAGCGCCTGACGGGCGACGTGACGCGCGCGTACTGGCGCTTCCTCACGCCGGAGGCCCGCCGCGCCCTCGCGCCCGGTCTCGAAACGCTGTTGTGGGAGCTCATGGAAAGGGCCCCGACGACCACGCGCAAGGCCGCCTTCTTCAACGCCTTTCGGGACGTCGCCCTCAGCCCGGAAGGCGTGGGGCGGCTCCGCGCCGTGTGGGCCCGCGAGACGACGATCCCGGGCCTGACCTTCTCCGAGCGGGACGAGACGCGCATGGCGCTCGAACTGGCCGTGCGCGGCCTCCCCGACGCCGAAGCCATCCTCGAAGCGCAGGCCGGACGCATCACGAACCCCGACCGGCAGGCGCGTTTCGCCTTCGTGCGCCCCGCCCTCTCGCCGGACCGCTCCGTCCGCGACGCCTTCTTCGAAAGCCTGAAAGACCCGGCCAACCGCGCGCACGAGCCGTGGGTGCTCGAAGGCGTGCGCTATCTCCACCACCCGCTCCGCGCCGCCGACGCCGAGCCGTACCTCCGCCCCAGCCTCGAACTCGTCGAAGAGATCCAGCGCACGGGCGACATCTTCTTCCCCAAACGCTGGCTCGACGCCACGCTCGGCGGGCATCAGTCGCTCACCGCCGCCGCCACCGTCCGCTCCTTCCTCGACGCCCTGCCGCCGGACTATCCCCACCGGCTCCGGGCCAAGATCCTGCAGTCGGCGGACGGGCTGTTCCGGGCGGCGCGCATCGTCTACGGATACGAGGCCCCGCGCGCCGCGCCGTGAGACGGCCGGCCTTTCGGGCGCCTCACGGCCCGTCCGGCCGAAGGACCCACTCCTTGGCGCACTGATAGACCTCCTGCCGCGACTGCAACCCCAGTCGCCGCTTGATATTCGTCAGGTGGTTGTGCACCGTTTTTTCGCTCATGTGCAGGGCTTCGGCGATCTCCGCCGGGCGCCGTCCGTGGCCCACCAGGAGGAAGATGCCCATCTCGCGGTCGGTCAGCACGTCGGTGATCGAGCCGGCGCCTTCGTGTTCGATGAGGGCCTGCCGCACTTTCTCGCTCACGAAGCGCTCGCCCCGGAGCACCATGGCGATGGCCTTGAGCACCGTCTCCGGACGCGCGAGCTTCGTCACGTACCCCGAAGCGCCGGCCTGAAGCGCGCGGGCGGCATACTGATGCTCGTCGTACATCGTCAGCACGAGCACGCGCACGCCCGGCCACCGCGTCCGCGCCAGACGGATCAGCTCGAAACCGTTCGAATTGCGGAGTTGAAGATCGAGCAGGATCAGATTCGGATGCGTTCCCTCGATGCCCTTCACGGCCTCGGCCACGTCCTCCGCCTCACCGCAGACCTCGAGGCCGGGCTCGCTGTTGATATACGGAATCAGCGCCGCACGATAGATAGGATGATCTTCGACGAGAAAGACTTTCGCTTGCATAGCGGGTACTTCGTGCGTGTAAAAACATCCCGGCCTGCCGGGACACGTCGCACCCTGCGTATTGTAGAAGACAACAGCCGTAAAGAACTGCCGCCACGGGGGTCTACTCACTATGCAGTATAACCCTCGCCACGGCCATGTTCAATCCCCTTATATGTCTCACACGTAATATTCGGGCCCGCCCGGAGCCATCCCCCCGCGTTTCCAATAGACAACGAAAGGGCCTTCCGGGGTTGCCGTTTTGAAACATCGAAGCCCGAGGAAAGCGCGACACACCCCTTATTCCCGCGAAAACAACGGGATGCCGAAATCCCGGCATCAACTTTGACAGGCCTTAAAATCGGTTTCGGGTCAGGCCCTGACTCAGCCTGCCGTCCCGTCTCCGCGGCGCGCCGGAAAGATCCACGAGTCATATTCCACCCGGCGGACCGCATTCCATACTCCCGCACTTCTCCCCGGACCTCTCTCAGGTGGCAACGGCGGGCCCGGCTTTGTGGTGGCGAAGCCGGGCCCGCCATTTTTATGCCGCCCGGCCGCTTTACGGGCGGCGATAGAGGACGCCGCCTTTCATCACGAGGCGCACGTCGCGGAGGGCGGAGACGGAGGCGAGCGGGTCCCCGGCCACGGCGACGAGGTCGGCGAGGAGGCCGGGGCGCACCGCGCCGAGGCGGTCGTCGAGGTGGAAGAGCCGGGCGTTGACGGAGGTGGCCGAGCGGAGCGCGGCGAGCGGCGTCATGCCATAGGCGACCATCAGCTCGAGCTCGCGCACGTTGTCGCCGTGCGGATAGACGCCCACGTCGCCCCCGGCGCACATCGTCACGCCGGCGTCGAGGGCCATCCGGAAGGCGGCGCGTTTCTTCCGGATGCGCTCGGGTTCGGGATCGACGCCCTTCTTCCACCCGCCGTACTGAAGGATGGCGTCTCCGGCGGCGAGCGTCGGGCAGAGGGCCACGCCGGCGGCGGCCATGAGCGCGAACACCTCGGGCGTGCCCCCGTCGCCGTGCTCGATGGTCTCGACGCCGGCGCGCGCGGCCCGGCGCATGCCCTCGGCGGTGCTCGCGTGCGCCACGGTGGGCCGCCCGCTGCTCCGCGCCGTCTCGACGATCACCCGGAGCTCGTCCTCGGAGAACGTCGGACGCGCCTCGCCATGCGGCCCCCACCGGTAGTCGGCGTATACCTTCACCACGTCGACGCCGTGGCCGATCTGATCGCGGACGACGCGGACGAGGTCGTCATAGCCGTCGGCTTCCTCGGCCCCGAGCGGCACGTCCCACTCCGGCGCAAAGCCTTTCGGCCCATAACTCCCGGTGGCCACGATGGCGCGCCCGGCCGCGAGCAGCCGGGGGCCGGGGATGACGCCTTTCTCGATGGCCTGCCGGACGCCGACGTCGGCGTAGCCCGCGCCTTCGGAGCCGAGGTCGCGCATGGTGGTGAAGCCCGCCAGGAGCGTGGCGCGCGCGTGGTTGACGGCCCGCGCCACCCGTTCGGCCCGAGACTCGCGGAGCACCTGATCGTTCCACGACGTCTCGTCGTACGGGTGAAGCAGGATGTGCGAATGCCCCTCGATGAGCCCCGGCAGAAGCGTCATCCCCGCGAGGTCGATCTCCTCCGCGCCGTCCGGCGCCACCACGTCGCCGACCGGTCCCGCCGCCGCGATACGCTCGCCCTCGACGACGACCACCCAGCCGTCGCGCATCACCTCTCCGTCAAAGACGCGGTCGGGACGAAGCACGTAGGGCTGGGCAAAAGCGGAGACGGACCAGAAGGCAAGGGCGAGAACCTGGCAAAGGATACGCATGGGGAAAACGGAGGATGAAAGGTTCGAAGAAAGGACGGTCAACGGGAAAGGTTAATCATCCCCCCGATAACCCGCAATGGCTTCTTCAAATGCGCGATCGAACGGCCGCCCGACCCTCGCTTGAAGCTTGAGGCCCGCCACCGACGTGCCCGTTCCTCCCCGATGTGCCCGTTCCTCCCCGACGTGCCCGTTCCCATGCTCCGCGTGGGGACGCCCCGACCCGTCGCTCCGCGTCCCAGCCCTCGGCCCGCGATGCGCGGCGGCGCGCCATGCGGGAAGCGCGCGCGACCCGCCGGTCTCTATTGAAGCTTGATGCCTTCCCCTCATGTCTTTCACATCACGCCCGCCCTGTCGTAGTTTCCCGCTTCCGTCCTCAGCCCGCCCTCGCCATGCCGCTCGACCTCGACCGCATCCGCGCGCAGTTTCCCGCCCTCGCGCTCGAAGACGACGGACGCCCGCGCGTCTACCTCGACAATCCCGCCGGCACGCAGGTCCCGCGCCACGTGCTCGACCGCATGCGCGACTACCTCGTGCACACGAACGCCAACGCCGACGGCGTCTTCCGCACCTCCGCGGCCACCGACGCGCTCCTCGAAGAGGCCCATCGCGCCGTGGCCGACCTCCTCAACGCGCCCTCGTGGCGGGAGGTCGTCTTCGGGCAAAACATGACCACGCTCACGTTCGCCTTCTCCCGCTCGCTCGGACGCGAGATGCGCCCCGGCGACGAGATCCTCGTCACGCGGATGGACCACGACGCCAACGTCGCGCCGTGGCTCATGCTCGCCGAGGACCTCGGCCTCACGGTGAAGTGGCTCCCGTTCGACCCGACGACGTACCGGTACGACCTCACGGCGCTCGACGACCTCCTCTCCGAGCGCACCCGCCTCGCGGCGATCAACTATGCCAGCAATGCCCTCGGCACGATCAACGACGTGAAGACCATCGGCGAGAAGGTGCACGCCGCGGGCGGGTGGATGTACGTCGACGCCGTGCAGTACACGCCCCACGCGCCGACGGACGTGCAGGCGCTCGGATGCGATTTCCTCGTGTGTTCGGCGTACAAATTCTTCGGCCCGCATCAGGGCATGCTGTGGGGCAAAGAGGCGCTCCTCGAACGGCTCACGGCGTACAAGGTGCGCCCCGCCTCGGATGCGCTGCCGGTCAAGTTCGAGACGGGCACGCTCTCACACGAAGGGCTCGCCGGCACGCTCGGCGCCGTCGAATACCTCGCGTGGGTGGGCGCGACGATGGCCGCCGAACACCACGGAGCGTACGCCCATTTCCCCGAGCGCCGCCGCCACGTCCACGCCGCGATGCGCGCCATCGCCGACTATGAGCGGCCCCTCACCGCGCGCCTCGTCGCCGGGCTCGAAGCCATCCCCGGCCTGACCATCCACGGCATCACCGACCCGGCGCACTTCGACGAGCGCGTGCCGACGGTCTCCTTCACGCTCGAAGGCCGGCATCCCCGCGAGGTCGCCCGGCGGCTCGGCGAGGAGAACCTCTTCGTGTGGGACGGCGACTACTATGCGTACGAGGTCATCCGCCGGCTCGGCCTCGACGCGTGCGGCGGCATGGTGCGCGTGGGGCCGTGTCACTACAACACCGCCGGGGAGATCGACCGGCTCGTGGCGGCGGTGGCGGCCCTCGCCGGCTGAGGCAGCTCATATCAAAAATGGCTCACAAAGGATTCGGCTTTTTTCTCGATGGTCCAGGATTCTTAGATGTGGACTTCAAGCCGTCTATGTGTTCCAAAAGGCCAGGCTTAACGTGATTCCACATTGGATCAAGTATAAAATCTATCCCTTCTCTTCTCGCTAATTTTGCAGCAGGAACAAAATCACTATCTCCAGAAATGAGAATTATACGCTCAACCATCTTTTTCAAGGCAAGAGAGGCTATATCTAAACCTATCTTCATGTCTACTCCTTTCTGACGGATGTCATAGTAAACGTCATCTCCTTCCAAATCAGAAATCGCTATTTTTCTCTGAAGAAGGGATTTGGTCTTGTCTTTTCGAATGATCCATCCTTTTCCATCTTGAAGATGTCCCAGTCGCAAAGCGACTTTCCTTAATCGCCTCAACTCTTCGTGAAACGATCTTCTAAAATCAGCTTGTTTGGTCTTCGAAAAATCAATGCTTCCATTTGTAACAGGATTATGCGCTTTCTTTTCAAAGGGTCTACAATCATAGAAAAGAATACGATACAATCTCTCTCCTTTTCTTTTGTCAATATGCCTCAAAGACATTTTATGCATTTCTTTTGCGATTTTTTGGGCATCATGATCTTTCCCATATATGCGAAAATATCTTTTCAGGAAAAACCCACCATCGACAAGAATAGCGACTTTCATTTTTTCACGTACGTATATCTAATGATCGAGAGGCAACACAAATACAAAAAAGCTCCTGGGGTCAGCACCCTCGAAATCGGAGAGGATGCTTACTGCCAGGAGCGCTATTATCTTATCCAGAATTACTTGCTCTTCCTTATACTCGCAGTTTTTCTTTCAATATACGACTTATCGGAATAAATGTTCATCTCGAAAGTAAAGGTTAAAAATTTTCACTCCGTCCCCGCTTCCTCCGCCGGTTCGGCCTTGTGGAGGTGCTTTCCGAACCACGCGAGGATGCGGGGCGTCACGTCCATGAGGAGCTTCGGCTCGCGCGGGCCGTGCGGCGTGCGCGGATAGAGGATCAGCTCCGTCGGGACGCCGAGGCGTTGGAGCGCATAATAAAACTCCTGCCCCTGTGTGGTCGGCACGCGACGGTCCTCCGCGCCGTGGATGACCTGTGTCGGTGTCGTCACGTTCTTGATGCGATAGACGGCCGAGTGCTTCTGATACGTCTCGTAGTCATCGAAATACTCGCCGCCCATGTGCGCGACGAGGTAGTCCGGGATGTCGGTGGTGGCGACCATCGAGATGAGGTCGGGCAGACCCGCGCCCATGCTCGCGGCCTTGAAGCGCCCGGTGCGGGTGACGAGGAAGGACGTGAGGTAGCCGCCATAGCTCCACCCCATCACGGCGAGGCTGTCCGGGTGCCCGACGCCCATCGCGAGCACCGTGTCGACGCCGGCCATCACGTCCTCGTAGTCGCCGTAGCCCCAGTCTTTCACGTTGGCATAGCGGAAGTCCTTGCCGTAGCCGGTGGAGCCGCGCGGGTTGGGCTGAAGGACGGCATAGCCGTGCTCGGCGAAGACCTGCGTCATGTAGATGCCGGGCCGCCCGGTGAAGCGTTGCGTGAAGACGCCCGCCGGGCCGCCGTGGATCTGAAGGATGAGCGGATAGGCGCGCCCCGGCTCGTACCCGACGGGATACGTGAGCAGGCCTTCGATCTTCATCCCGTCGGGCGAGGTCCACGTGAGCACCTCGGTGCGGCCCATGGGCGGCTTCGGCGCGTCCGCGTTGACGCCGGTGAGCCGCGTCACCTCGAAGCCGCCGACGGGAGCGAGGTAGACCTCCACGGGCGTCGTCAGGTTCTCGTACGTATAGGCCATCCACGCGGTCTCCGCGTCGAAAGCGACGGCGCCG
This sequence comes from Rhodothermales bacterium, assembly GCA_026984335.1. Classification (GTDB taxonomy): domain Bacteria; phylum Bacteroidota; class Rhodothermia; order Rhodothermales; family ISCAR-4553; genus JALSSK01. The sequence continues at coordinate 4,177 of JALSSK010000134.1, read as the reverse complement.
ACCGCGCCGTCGAGCGCCGTCAGGATGCGCGCCGCCGAGCCGTCGAAGGGGACCGCGATGAGTTGTCGCGAGGTGCGGATGGACTCGGTGGCATAAAGCTCCGTTCCGTCCGCCGACCAGTCGAGGAGCGCGGCGTTGCGGTCGGGCGTGTCGGCGAGCTTGCGGGGTTCGCCGCCGGCGGCGGGCACGACGTAGAGATCGCTCAGGCCCACCCGTTGCGGCGTGCCGCCGTGCGAGGTGAAGGCGACCCACTGCCCGTCCGGCGAGAAGCGGGGGTTGCCGTCGTTGCCGGGCCGCGTCACGAGCGGCGTGACGGCGCCGCTGTCGGCGGGGACCGTCGAGAGGTCCTGCGCGATGCCGCCGGTGTTGATCCGCGGATCGGGCTGATGGGCGAAGACGATCGTCGCGCCGTCCGGCGACCAGTCGAACGAGGCGACGTGGAAGTCGCCGCCGGTGAGGCGCTGCACGTCGCGTTCGCCCTCGGCGTTCTTTTCGAGCGCGACCACGTAGAGGGCGTCGTTCTTGAAGTTCCGATCCACGAGGATGACGTCGCGTTTCTCCTTCTCAGCCTCCTCTTCCGCTTCCGTGTCGGGCTCGCGCATGGTATAGGCGATGCGCGTCCCGTCGGGCGACCACCGGTAGGCGGACACGCCCGTCTTCGCGTCGGTGATCTGTTCGGCCTCGCCGCCGCGCACGCGCATGACCCACACCTGATTCTTCCCCGAGCGCGCCGAGGTGAAGGCGAGGTGCTGTCCGTCCGGCGAGAACGACGGGTTCGCGCACGACTTCTCGCCCTGCGTGTACTGAACGTTCATCCTCCCGTCCGCCGAGACCACCCACACGTGGCTCAGGTATTCGGACTTCTCGCCCTCCATCACCGGCTCACGCACCACGTAGGCGATGAGGCTCCCGTCGGGCGAGATCGCCACGTCCGGGATCGCCTTGTATTGCATGCTGAGTTCGGGCGTCCAGCCCTCGGAGGCCTCCTGCGCACGGGCGAGCGGAACGACGAGGACGAGCGTGAGCAGAAGGCCGAGCGGGCGCACGGCGCGAAAAAAGCGCGTCTTTTTCATGAGGCTGCGATCAGGGTGGGATAAGGGATCGGTCGGCCCTCAATTAATCCCATTCCGCCCGCATTGTCAATCGCGCCCGACAACGATGAGGAGACCCTTCGGCACAACCGAGACTGACGCGATCACTTTCGAAAGAACCGGCCGTAGCGACCCCTTTCCTCGACAAATAGGAAAACTCCCCCTTGACTTCGTTACGACACGCCGTTTTCTTGCATGAAAGGTGATTACCAAGAAAGTAAAAGTATAAAGAATAAGTCACTTAATAAATCAAGCATTTCATTGATCGAGATCGTTTTATCAGATCATCTTGCTTCCCTCTCCCATCCCGACTCCCTGCCTGCCGATGTGAGCACACTATTAATCTATCTGCACACCCACCTCTTCGATTCGGAACTGACCGTAAAGACCGCTTTGTCCGCCTGTGGTCTGACCAGTGCCCGCATCCATGGCCGCTTTCGTCGATACCTCGGTTATACCATTCGCTCCTACATTGAGCATCGGCGCATCGAAGCGGCCCGGCGTCTGTTGCATCTCGATACCGTTCGTCTCGCCGATGTGGCGCTGACCGTCGGCTATGAGAACTACGCCACCTTCCGACAGGCCGTCATGCGTCGTACGGGCAAAACGCCGAGCGCGTGGAAGGAAATTGATGGAAGGAATGGTCTACCTCATTGTAATCCGGCGTGGTTATATTGGTTCATAAAAAGCACACCAGCCCCTGCTTCCCCCTCCAACGCAGGGAATCCGTTCCCTGAAAGGCATGGATATGTTATACGGCCCTCACACCAACTCACGCCGTAGAGACAGCGAAAGCTGAAAAACCACTATCCTCAAACCAAGTTCGATATCCAGGGAGAAGACGGCGGAGGGCAAGCTGAAACCGGCATCAATCGAGAAAGTCGGCAGCTTGACTCCGCCGGTATACCGGCAGTGCAACAGTTAAATGAATACCATCACCCTACAAACTGAAAGAGGTCCATTCATGGCGGCAAGATACGTTCTGCGCATCGTCTTTTTTTGATGTTGTGATCTTCTCATTCACTTCTTGCGACTCGGGCGAGGTAACCTCCCTTCAGGAAGCCGAGAAAACTTCTCTTCGGGAAAGAGTGGCGCCTATTCGAACCAGCGCCCCTGAGTTTCTCCAAGCACGCAGGCAGTTAGACGCCTCGCTCATTTTCAATTCTATTGACGAAATATTCGTTAGACTATCCGATCGCTTCGAAGGCTTCGGAGGCGCATATGAAAACGATGACGGTCAGTTGGTGCTCGTCTCCAGGCAGCCTGAGAGCACAAGAGCCGCCCGGGACGAACTCGCCGCTGAGTTGTTTGAGATGATAGAGATTGACGATAATTCCCGAAGCGCTTATTTAAGTAAGGAAATATCTATACAGTCGGCCGTTTACAGTTTCACAGAGCTCGCTGTCTACCGCGATTTGATTGAGAGGAATCTGCGAAATGGTATACCTCTCGTGCTTACGGATGTTGACGAGCGTCGGAATGTTGTGGTGATGGGCCTCGATGAAACGGCTAACGTGTCAACAGCCGATGTGATTTCAAAGGCGGCTCAGTTGGGGATTCCACCCGAGGCTATTGTGATCGAGCAGATGCCAATCCCCCGGACGGCGATAGACATGTCGCCTGGCCTGACGCCCGCAACGCCGCCAATGCGCTTACCACTAATAACTGATTATGTGCGACCGCTTGCAGGGGGGCTTCAGATTGACAAAGATGGGCGGTGCACACTTGGCATACCGGTATGGTACGGTGACCCCGGGAATCAGACGCGCGGTTTCCTGACAGCTTCGCACTGTACAGGATTCGTTGGTACCAATAATGGAAGCCAGTGGGGCCAGCCCTGGCTTAGCAACTCTATAGGAACAGAGTTTGAAGACCCACCCCTGACAAACTGCGAAACAGGGTATTGTGATTTAACGGACGCCGCTCTGATCGACCTGAACAGCGCCCACGACAATGCTTCCATGACCCTCCCCGGCCATGTGTACCTTACAGATTTCAGCAGCAGCACAGGACCGGGAGGGTATGCCGTAACAGGTGAAACGGTCCCGCTCTGGACACAGTCGCCCCTCATGGGGTTGGACGTGAACAAAGTAGGCATTCGGACGGGGTGGACCACGGGTGAAATCACAGGTACTTGCGCTACTATCTACGTTGTTGTCCGCCATCCAGATGATATTCAACGATTAACCCGTCTCCCTTGCTACATTCAAGCGGACACGCCCGTCAACATCGGTGATAGCGGATCAGCCTTGTTTTCGATAGTCTACGATCCCGATCCGGACGGAGGAGGGTTTTTGGGAATTTTATCTGCATGTGTGGGATGTGATCCTGATGTGACCTCACAGACAGGTGTCGGCTACTATGTCTCGTAGGCAGCCATCGATCAAGCCATGAATCAACACATCACCCTGTTTGAGGATCAAGGAATTGAGTAGAATTATGACTAACTATTATACAGCCTTGTTACTTGTCCTGATGCTCGCTTCGCTGGTAGGAACTCGCTCCGCCCATGCGCAGGAGCAATACCTCTACTGGGTTGGAGCGATCGATGCCGAAGAGACCAGGGGCAACACGATTTTCCGCTACACGCTCGATAGCGGCGTGGTGGACACCCTGGTGCAGGTCAGGGAACTAGAGCCGAACCCGGAACTGCCGCGATTTTTTTACTATGTGACCGTCGACACCCTCCACGAGCACATCTACTGGACGGATTCGGGCGGAACGAATTCGGACGGATCAATAAATATCGGAGCGATTATGCGTGCATCCCTGAATAGCGATAGTGTTGAGGTCTTCCTGGGTGGTATCGTGTGTGGCATAGGAGCCCCGCGAGATATCGAACTCGACACCGTGGGAGAGACGCTATACTGGAGCACAAACTCAGACTGTCCTTATTCAGCTCTGCATAGCGTAGGCCTGGAAAATTCTAGTCCGAGTGAATGGAAAGTGCTCCCGACAAACGGCGATTATCAGGTATCGGCTATTGAGCTCGATCTACACAATGGGATGCTCTATTGGACGAACAACGATTTCTTCGTCATTGAACCCCTCGGCATCTACCGGGCGCCGCTCAACGATACGGTGTC
>JALSSK010000133.1 GCA_026984335.1 Rhodothermales bacterium | reverse complement strand
CTGTTTGACGATGGACAACCCGAGACCGGTCGAGGACTCGCCTGCGGTGGGCTGTGCGGACAGTTTCTGAAACTTGCCGAAGAGTTTTCGTTTGTCCTCGTCGGTCAGGCCCGGCCCCTCATCGCGAACGGCGAAATACACCTCCCCATCGAGGCGCGAAACCGTCACGTGAATTGTCTTGCCGTGTGGGGAATACTTGATCGCGTTGCTGATGAGGTTGTCCATTGCCTCCAGGATCCGTTCCGCATCCGCCTCGACCAGCAGGCTGTGCTCCGACGTGAGGGCGCAAACGATCCGCTGACCTTTCTTCTCGGCCTGTCTTTCATTGCGCCGCACCACGGTCCGAGCCAGTTCGGCCAGACTGACGGGCGCCCGTTCCAGTTCCAGTTTTCCGCTTTCAAGCGCTGCCGAATCGAGCAGTTGCGTGATCAGCCGAAGCATCTGGTCGGTCGAATCGTACACCAGATCCAGCAGTTCGATCAGATGCGATTCGGGGTCGAGTTCGTCTTTGATGATGTTCGCAAACTCGCGGATGGCCGTCAGCGGGTTTTTCATGTCGTGCGAGGCGATGCTCAGGAGTTGCGACTTCATCTCGCTGGCTTCGAGCAGCGCGCCGTTGATCCGAACCAGTTCCTCGTTCATCGCCTTGAGCGCGCTTTGTTGCTCGCGCAAACGCATGAGGTTGTGCACGCGGGCCAGCAATTCGCGCGCGCTGAAGGGCTTGGCGATATAATCGTCCGCCCCGGCTTCCAGGCCCGTGATCTTGTCTTCGACCGAGGCCTTCGAGGTCAGGAGGATGACCGGGATGTGGTTGATGCCCTCGTCGCTCTTGACGGCCCGGCACAGTTCATAGCCGTTCATCACCGGCATCATCACGTCGCTGATAATGAGGCTGGGGCGATGCCGGCGCGCCTTCTCCAGCCCGTCGCGGCCGTCGCGACCCACATAGAGGGCATAGTGTTCTCGAAGGCAACCGGCGACGTAGGCCCGGATGTCGGGGTTGTCGTCAACGATCAGGATAGCGGGGCGGTCGTCTCCTTCTTCCGGCATCACGTCCGCCCACACGTCGGCATGCAACGTCTCGTCTTCGTCGAGCACGACCACCTCGACCATCGGCCCGCGGGCCGGATGGCCGTCGGCCGGATCATCTCCCTCGTCTTCAGCCACCCCGGCGTTTTTGAGATGAGCCGTACCTTTCGGCAACGTCACGGTGAACACGGCTCCGGAACCGGGCTCGCTCTCCACCTCGATGTCTCCTCCGTGCAGCTCGACGAGTTCCTTCACGAGCGAGAGGCCGATGCCCGTTCCCTCCTGGATCCGGTGCACCGCGCCGTCAACCTGGTGAAAGCGGTTGAAAATGTAGGGCAGTTCCTCTTCCGGGATGCCCGGGCCGGTATCGCGGACGATGATCCGCACGGCTTCGCAGATGTGCTCGCCGATCGCCGCCGGTCCTTCCTCGACGCGCACCTCGATGCGTCCGCCGTCGGGCGTGAACTTCATCGCGTTCGAGAGCAGGTTGAAGAAGACCTTCTCCAGATTTTGAGGGTCGAAATAGAGGATGGTTTCTTCCCGCTCCGTCTCAAACTGCAGGTCGATGCCGCGCTTCTCCGTGAAGGCCGTGAACGAGAGCATGATGCCTTCGATGAAGTCCACCACGTTGCCCGGCTGCACCTTCAGTTCCATCCGCCCCGATTCCAGCTTCGACAGATCGAGGAGCTGGTTGATCAGGCGGAGCAGCCGACGGCTGTTGCGGAGCATGATCTCGAGCTGTTTGCGGAGCGTCTCGCTGAGCGAGCCGTACATGCCGGTCAGCGCGTTTTCGAGCGGGCCGATGTTGAGTGTCAGCGGCGTGCGAAACTCATGCGAGATGTTGCTGAAGAAGCGCGTCTTGATGCGGTCCATCTCCCGGAGTTGCTCGGCCTGTTCCTCGATGACGGCCCGCGCGCGTTCGGTCTCCCGAAGGGCCGTCTCGGTCTTCTCCTTGGCCAGACGCAGGTCGCGGGTGCGCTCGGCCACCACCCGCTCCAGTTCCTGCCCGCGAGCCTTGAGCCGGTTGATGCGCAAACGATAGGCCGTAAAGCCGACGAACAGCAGAAACAACACGCTCAGAACCCGGAACCAGAGCGTCTGATAGAAGAACGGTTCCAGATAGAACGAGACCATGGCCTCGCCCGAGCTCCAGACACCATCGGCGTTGACGGCGCGGACGTAAAACCGGTATTCGCCGGGACGAAGGTTGGAATAATAGGCCGTTCGGCGCGTGCCTGCCTCCACCCAGCCTGCGTCCTCACCCGCGAGCCGGTATACATAGCGCACCTTCTCCGAGGCAATCAGGCTCAGCCCCACATAGTGAAACTCGAACTTGTGGTGTCCCGGTCGGATGCGCGTCTCGCCGTCGGACACGAGCGGCTCGCCGTCCAGCGTTATCCGTTCGATCACGACCGGCGGCGGGACGTCGTTGATGGCCGGGCGGGCCGGATCGACAGCCACGAGGCCGTTGTTTGACGGGAACCACAGCCGTCCGTCCCGCGCTTTCCATCCCGCCGGCTGAAAGCCGCCCATAAACTCGCGTGACTTCAGCCCGTCCGAGCGGTCGAACGCAACCGGAGTGATCTTCTCGAGCTCTCCCCGGGCAAAAGCATTGAGTTGTTCCCGGGTCACGTAGAACAGCCCGAGGTTCGTCGTCATCCAGAGACGCCCCGTCCCGTCTTCCAGAATCTGCTGTATGGTGTCGTTGAAGAGTCCTTCGACGGTCGTGTATCGCGTCAGGCGGCCGTCTTCGAGGCGATAGAGCCCCCCCTCGCGAAGCCCGAACCAGAGCGCGCCGTCGGCATCTTCGTAGAGCGTGAGCACATAGTCGCTGAGCAAGCCGTCGGCTTTCGTATACTGCGCCGCCACCTTCCCGTCGATCAAGAGGTTGAGCCCGCCGACGTAGGTGCCCACCCAGAGTCCCCCGTTCCGGCTTTCGAGGATCACCGTGATGTCATTGCTCGAAAGACCGTCTTCGGTCGTGTACGTGGTGAAGACGCCGTCCCGGTAGCGCACGAGCCCGCCGGTGGTGCCGATCCAGAGGTGATCCTTCGAATCGGTATACAGGGCATAGATGGCGTTTGCCGGCAGGCCGTCTTCGGTCGTGTATGTGGTGAAGGCCCCGTCGCGGTAGCGCACGAGGCCTTTCGCCGTCCCGATCCATACGTTTCCCCCGGCGTCTCCTGTGAGGGAGAAGACGAAGTTGTGCGGCAGGCCGTCGGCGGTGGTGTACGTGGTGAAGGCTCCGTTCCGAAGGCGGGTCACGCCGCCGCCCTGCGAGCCTGCCCAGATTGCCCCGTCGGCGGCTTCGTAGACGGCGTACGCCGCATCGGTGGGGAACCCCTCTTTCGTGGTATAGGGGGTGAACTTCCCGTTCCACAGGCGTTCGAGCCCCCCGCCCTCGGCGCCGATCCAGAGGCTACCCTCTCGATCCTGAAAGAGCGCGTGTATGACGTCGCTGCCGAGACCGTCGTCGGACGTAAAATGCTCGAAGCGGCCCTCGCGAAAGCGATTGAGGCCGTTGCGCGCCGTCCCGATCCACAGGCTTCCTGCGCGATCCTGACACAAGACGTTGATGCCGTTGCCGGAGAGGCCGTCGGCGACCGTGAACGTGTCGAGCCGTCCGTTCCTGCTCCGGCGCGCCAGCCCTCCGTCCCGCGTGCCCACCCAGAGGTTCCCTTCGGCGTCCTCATAGAGCGCCGTGACGTCGTCGCTCGGCAGCCCCTCGGCGGTGGTCATCCGGGAGAAGCGTCCGTCCTCGTAAACCGCCACTCCGGCGCCGCGCGTGCCGATCCAGACCCGGCCCTCCGGCTCCACGTGAAGCGCATTGAGGTCGTCGCTCGGCAGGCCGTC
>JALSSK010000132.1 GCA_026984335.1 Rhodothermales bacterium | reverse complement strand
GCACACGGATCCGATGGAGCCCGTCGCGCCGACGACCATGGCCTTGCCCTTCGTCAGGTCGGTCTTGCCCATCTTCCGCACGGCCTGTTTGGCGGCTTCGAGCGTGGCGGCCACGGTCAGGCTGTTGCCGCTCGTGATGGCGATGTCGTTTTCGTGCGCCACGGTGATGCCCGCATCCCCGACGACGCTCGTGAACGCGCCGAGGCCCATCAGCCGCGCCCCCATGCGCTCGGCCATCCTGGCGGCCTTGTTCAGGCGGTCGTACGTGAAGCGCTCGCCGTGCCGGAGCATCTCGCGGGGCGTGGCGCCGAGCGCGAAGAGATACCCCTCGACGCGCCGGCCCGTCGCCGGCGATCGTATGCCGGTGATCTTCGAGAGGTACAACGGCGGCAGATACGCCGCCACCGCCTCGACGAGCGCATCGGGGAGGAAGCGCGTCCACCGGAAGCGGGGATCCCGGTGGATGAAATCGACGCTGAGCGGGTGGATGACGAAGGCGAAGCGGTTGACGCCGGCGGCTTCGGGCTGGAGATAGCGGACGTGCGGCGTCCACGTGAGTTCGGCCATGAGGTCGAGGTAGGTGTCCTCGGAGAGCGGGAGGTCGGGGTCGGGGCGAAGCGCCGCGAGGGCCGCCTCCACGACGGCGGCGGAGTGCCGGGCGAGGCCGTCCCTCTCGCCGAAGGGAGGCATCATCGTCACCACGACCTCGACGCCGCGCCGCCGGAGGTCGTCGAGGTCCGTCTCCGTCGCCGACTCCAGCACCACGGTCTTGTGCGCGAGGCGCTCGGGCGCATACCGGCGGACGGCCGCCACGTCGCCCGCGAGCACGTCGGCCCACCGGAAGAGCGAGGCTGCCCGCGCGCGCGCCGCCCCGCCCGTGCGGAAGCCGAGCCGGTCGAAGGGCGCGTCCCGGAGGTGTTCGAGCGTCGGCGCGGCGGCTTTCGGGAGCGTGCGGGGACTGCCCACGCCCGGCGCGGGCGGGAGGCCGAAGAAAAGGACCGGGTCGGCAAAGCGAACCTGTGGGCTGCGCCTCCGAAGCGCGTCGGCGAGGCCCGAATGGTTGAGGCCGGGCGTCATGAGGACGTGCTTCCGGCTGAAGATGCCCGGTTCGCGCCGGTCGGCGAGGAGCACGCCCCACCGTTCGAGCCCGGCGCGGATGCCGCTCCCGTCCACCACCGGCGTCCTCCGCGCGAGCGCGGGGAGTTCGCCGCCGACCGCGTGCCGGACGCGCGCCCGCCCGAGGGACAGCCACACCGGGATGCCGTCGAGCGCGATGGCGTCCACCTTGCCGTCGTATGCCGAGATCAGTTCGCGGATGCGTTCCGCCTCGCCGCCGCTCCCCACCCGGTGAAGCCGAAGCCCATGGCCGAGAAACGTCGTCTCAGCCGTCTCTTCGCCCCGGCCAGGGTCGATGATGAGCAGGTCTTTCATGGGCCTTCCGGTTTCGAGGTCCGTCTTGCAAACCCGATCGTCCACTCGGGACCCATAGTATAGTTTTCCTTCCCGGCTCCGACTGCCGAGCGACCTCCACCGGCGGCCGTGGGGGAATTGCCGAAAGAAACGCCGGGCGAGACCTTACACGGTCAGGAGGGGCGCTGCGTCTTCGGTCCGGCGTCAGGGATAGATGCCGACGCCGGAACCAACTTCCGGCATACGAGACGCCATCCCCCCCGATCAAAACGCTCCCGAGGCGGGCTTCTCATGATCCGGCGACCGGCGCGGGCGCCGCCAACAGCCGTTCGTAGACCGAGACGAGCCGCTCGCCCATGACGTCCCAGTGATACCGGGGCGCGGCGCGCGCGGCGGCGGCGGACAGCCGGGCATACCGCTCCGGCTGCTCGAACCACACGCGAAGCACCCGCACCACGGCTTCCGCATCCCGGGGATCGACCACGGCGCCGCACCCGTGCCGTTCCACGAAGGCGCGCCACCGGGGAAAATCCGAGCACAGGATGGGCAGACCGTAGTGGAGGTACTCGTAAAACTTCGTCGGGATGGTCTCGACGTAGTTCGGCTCCGGGCGGAGGAGCGCCAGCCCCACGTGCGCCGTGCGGTAATACGGCTCCATCCCGGCCCACGGCAGATAGCGCTCCCACCCGTCGCGGCGGACGAGGCCGCTCAGTCGCTCCGAACGGATGCGCGCTTCGGCGGCGGCGCGGTCGGCAGCGATACGGCAGACGCCCGCGAGCGTGAGCCGCCACGGCAAGCGTTCCTCCCGGGCGATTTTCGCCACGTCGAGCATGACGTCGAGGCCGCGCGCCCGGCCCTGCGTGCCCGTATAGAGCAGTTCGAAGGTCTCTTTCGGCGGCGTCTTCGGGGGCGGCGGCGTCTTCGGGGGCGGCGGCGTCTCGGGGGGACGGAAATAGTTGAGGATCGTCGTCGCCGGCGCAGAGGCTTCGGGGACGAGGGCGCGATAGCTCTCCTCGGCCAGGATGACGTGATCGACCCACCGGAAGCACCACCGTTCGAGCGCCCGGAGCGCCCGCCCCTCAATGCCGCCGCGCGCGCCGTAATCCTCGTGCACGTCGTAGATCGCCCGCGCCTTCGCGACGCGCCGGAGCCGGTGCGCGACGGGGATCAGTTCGGGGTCGTGGAAATGGTACACGTCGGCGTCGAGGGCGCGGGCGGCGCGGTAGGCCTCGCGGAGCCGCGCCGCCCGGCGGAGACGCCCCCCGGCCGGGCCGAGCGCCGTCACGGGAAGCCCGGCGACCACCTCGGAGCGGGTGTGCGGGGCGATCACACGCACGTCGAAGCCCGCCTCTTTCAGCGTGCGCGCCTCCTTGTCGAAGATGCGGGGATCCCGGAGCGGATGCACCGTCGTGAGGTGGACGATTCGGGGGGGACGGGGCGGCATCATTCGGCTTCGTCTTTCACGCGATAGACACATCCGTCGGCGAAGGCGCGCACGCGTTCGAGCCGCGCCCGCACGCCGGCGGCGAACGGCGCGCCGGAACACGACGGATCTGCCGGAACGAACGCCGGTCCCGCCGTATCGGTCCCGCCTCCGGAACCCGGCTCCAGCCGCGCGCGGATCCCGGCGAGGGCCGTCTCGGCGCTCCGAACGGCGCGGTCCACGTCGTCGAACCAGAGCGCCACGGCGCCGGGCCGGGGCGCGGCGGCGGGAGGCCACGCCCGCGCATACCGTCGGGTGAAAAGATACGCGGCGGCCGGCAGATTGCTGTAGACGACGCCCTCGGGCGGATGCGTTTTCAGCCATCGCACCATCGCGGAGGCCTGCCAGGCTTCCGTGTGATACCCCCCACCCCCGATCTTCGCGCGGACGTACACGTACGCCGCCGTCGAGGTGAGCGGCCAGGCGAGCCACAGCCCCGCGCACACGGCGAGGACCTGCGCCAGGCGCCGCCATCCCGCCCGCCGCATCGCCGCGAGCGCCGCTTCGAGGCCGTGGGCCGCCATGAAGACGAGCGGCACGAGGAGCGGCGCGAGGAGGCGGCCGTTCGGCGCGTCGCTCAGGCCCGCCGCGCCCGCCGCCGTCACAAAGGCCGCATAGACGAGCGTGAAGCCGAGCGCGACCCGAAGCCGCAGCCGAACCCGCGCCGGGCGCGCTCCGCCTCGAAGGAGAAAAGCCGCCGCGACGAGGAGCGCCAGCCCGCCGAGGGCCGCCGCCTGACCCCATGCGGGCGCTGCCGGAGGGAGGAGCCACCCGGCGAGGGTGCGGGCGCTCCCGACGAGCACGTCCGCGAGCGGCTGCGGGCCCATGCCCCCGCGCGGGCCGGTCAGCGTGCCCGTCGCCCGGACGTTTCGGAGCAGCCACAGAGCGAGCGGGAGGCCCGAGGCCGCGCCGAAGAGCATCGCCCGCCCGAGCCTCCGGTGGAGCGGCCATGCCCGATGCGCGAGGAGGAACGCCGCGCCCGTCAGGAGGAGCGCCGCCCCGGCATACCGATCGAGCATCGCCGCCGCCGTCACCGCCGAAAGGCCGACGAGCCGCGCGCGCGACGGCGCTTCGAGGCCGGCGGGAAGCGCCCGGAGAAAGAGCACGACGAAGAGGATGAAAAGCGGCTCCGACCACACCTTCACGCTCACCTGAAGGAGCGGCATCGCCGCCGCCACGGCGAGCGTCGCGCCCCACACGAGGCCGGGCGTGCGGAGCGTCTCCCGGAAGAGCCGCCCCGAGAAAAAAACGATGCAACCGAAGACGAACGCGCCGAGCCACCGGGCCACGGCGAGCACATCGGGACCGAGCGCGCCGAAGGCGGCGAGCACGGCGGGATAGAGCGGCGGCCAGAACGCGACGGGCCGTCCGTCGTAGCCGAGGAACCCCGCGCCGTCGAGGAGGCTCCGGGCAGCGGCCACGTACATCGCCGAGTCCGGTGAGACCCCCGGGCCATACCGCATCGTCGCCAGGAGCGCCACCGCCGCGGCGAGGAGGCTCAGGATCACGAGGTCTGCATGCAAGCGCTTGGTCATACGCCGGGTTTTTGGCTCCTTCGCCTTCGGTGAGTGCGGAGGCGGGCGGGCGGGTGCGGTTCCCTTTTGGCCCGCCGCCGTGTTTCGTAAGTTACGACACCCCTTTTCCCCGCGCTTCGCCCCCGCCATGTCCTCCTCCGCACCCGCGTACGCCGTCGTCGTCTGCACCCGCAACCGTCCGGACGACCTGTCCCGCACGCTCGCAAGCATCGCCGCCGAGGCCGGGCCGGGGATGCACGTGATGGTCGTGGACGCGAGCGACCTCGCCGCGCGCACTCAAAACGCCGCCGAGGGAGCCTCGTTCACCGCCGCGCCCCTCCGCCACCTCCCGTTCCCCGGCGCGCCCTCGCTCGCCCGGCAACGCAACTTCGCCCTCGACCACCTCCCCCCTTCCATCGCCATCGTCCATTTCCTCGACGACGACGTGACGCTTGCGCCCGGCTATTTCGACGCTCTCAATGCCTGGTTCACCCACCCGTCGGTCGGCGGCGCGGGGGGGCGCGTGATCGAACCCGGCCCGCCTCGCCCGCGCCGACTCATGGCGCTCCGCCGGCTGCTCCTCCTCGACCACCCGGCGCCCGGCCGCGTGCTCCCCTCCGGCGTCACCACCCCCGCGCAGACGCTCCCGCTCCCGACGCCGCGCCCCGTCCAATGGCTGAGCGGCTGCTCGTGCGCCTACCGCCGCTCCCTGCTCACACGCCACCGCTTCGACGACCGCCTCGAAGGCTATGCCCTCGACGAGGACCTCGACCTCTCCTTCCGTCTCGGCCGGGAGGCCCGCCTCGTCGTCGAGCCGCGCGCGATGCTCTTCCACCACGTCTCCCCCGTGGGCCGGGACGCGCTCGAAGGCCGGGCGCACGACGCGCTCGTCCACCGGTACTGGTTTCTCGAAAAGAACCTCCGGAGCCCGCTTCGCAAACCGGCGTTCTGGTGGTCCGTGACGGGAAAGCTCCTCGTCGCGGCCCTTTCGAGCCGGCCGGACGCACGAGAGGCGCTCCGGGGTCGTCTCCGCGCCGTCCGCACCCTCCTCCGCCGCGATCATTACCTGCTCTCCTGAGCCTCGTCCGCCCCCGCCCGACCGTTCCCTCGCACCGCTGCGAGGAGACCGAGCGCCGCCCGAAGCTCTTCCCGGCCGCCGGGCATCCCGCGCCACAGGAGGAAGTACAACAGTCCGTACACCGCCACGTCGAAGGCGAAGGCGAGGAGCAATCCATCCGGCTCCGGCGCGAGCGCCCGCGCGCCGAAAAGTCCCGCCGCCGCAGCGAGCGACGCCGTCACCGGACGCCACACCGCCACGGCGAAATCGCGCATGCCGAGCGGGGACCCCCGAAAACAGTACCGGAGCCCCGGCAGCCACAGCGCGCCCGTCATCGCCGTGTACGCCGTCGCCACGCCCATCGCGCCCCAGCGGATGCCGGCGGCGAAGGCGAGGATCGTGAGCGTCTCGGCGAAGACGGTCCACCGGAGCTGCCGCCGCGTCCGGCCGAGGGCGAGATAGACCCAGTCCGTGGTCAGGTAAAACGTGCCGATGAACGCCGCCGGAGCGAGCATCCGGAAGAGCGGGACGACCGCCGTCCACTGCGGGCCGAGCATGATCCCCACTACCTTCTCGGCGGAGACGAAGGCGAGCGCGATGGCCGGCATCCCGAGCGAGGTGAGCATGAGGGTCCCTTTCCGGTAAAAGGCGCGAAAGCGGGGCGGGTCGTCCTGGAGGCGGCTGAGCGTGGGCAGGAACGCGCTCGAAAGCGGCGTGAAGAACTGCGACACGGGCATGAGCACGATCTGATAGGCTTTCGTATAGAAGCCGAGTGCCGCGCTCCCCACGAACCGTCCGATGAGGATGTTGTCCAGGTTGCGGGCCAGGTATCCGAAGACGTAGCTCAGGGAGAGGCGTCCGCCGAAGGCGAGCATGGGCCGCACGCCGGTCCCCCGCCGGGGCGCGGACGGACGCCAGCGGAGCATGAACCACACCCCGACGGCCGCCGCCGCCGCCGCCGTGAGCATCTTCGCCACGAGCGCCCAGTAGCCCCATCCCCGCCACGCCAGCCCGATGCCGACGACGAGGCTGAGGGCGAGGGCGCCGAGTTCGAGCGCCGCCACGCGACTGAAGCGCATCCGCCGGTAGAGGAGCGCCATCGGCTGCGCGGAGATGCCGGTGAGGAGATGTCCCGCCGCCAGCGCCGCCATGAGGCCCGTCAGGCGCGGCTCGTCGTAGAACCACGCCGCGAGCGGGGCCAGCCCCACCGTGACGAGCGCCAGCGCCGCGCCCGCGCCCACGTTGATCCAGAAGAGCGTGCTCACCTGCGCGTGGGTGATCGCCTTCCGCTGCACCGTGGCCATCGGCAGCCCGAGGTCGCGGAAGGCGGCGAAGAACGCGATCACGGCGAGGACCATGGCGAAGAGGCCGAAGTCCTCGGGCGTGAGCAGCCGGGCCATCGCCATTGCGCCGCCGAGCGAGAGCACGTACCGCACCCACTGCGACCCGACCGTCACGACGGCGTTCCGGACGGTCCGCCCCCGGAGGTCGCCGGGGCTGTGGCCGGCGGGCTTCATCCGGAGGCTCCGAAGAAGGCCCGCACCGCCGCCGCCACCCGCTCGGCGTCGGCGTCGTTCATGGCGGGATGGAGCGGCAGGCTGAGGGCGCGCGCGTAATACTGCGCCGTATGCGGCAGCCCCGCCATCGAATAGCCCATCCGCCGGTAGTCGGGGTGCATCGGCACGGGGATGTAGTGGACCTGCACGCCGATGCCCGCCGCGCGAAGCTCGGCGAAGAGCGCATCCCGGTGACGGGGCGGCGGCGTGAGCACCTGCACCGGATAGAGATGCCGGGCGTGCAACCCGTCGGGCGGGGCCGTCGGCAGGCGGAGCGGCAGACCGGCCAGCGCCTTGTCATAAAAAGCCGCCAGCCGCCGCCGGCGCGCGTTGAACGCTTCGAGCCGCCGGAGCTGGCTCAGCCCGAGCGCGGCGTGAAGCTCGCTCAGCTTGTAGTTGAAGCCGAGGAACTGTTGCTCGTAATACCATCCCCCCGGCGACGGCGCTTCGAGCCGGTCGGGGTCGCGCGTCATGCCGTGCACGCGGAACTGCCGGAGGCGCGCCGCCCGCGCCGCCTCCGCCGTCGTCACCATGCCGCCCTCCGCCGAGGTCATGTTCTTGACCGGATTGAAGCTGAAAGCCGTCATCGCCGCGAGGTCGGAGCCGACGGGGCGGCCCCGGTACGTCGCGCCCGGCGCGTGGGCGGCGTCGGCGAGGAGAAGGCATCCGGCATCGGCGGCAAGGGCGCGGAGCGGCGCGTAGGCGCTCGGGCGCCCGGCGAAGTCGACCGTGAGGATGGCGCGGGTGCGGGGCGTGAGCGCCGCCCGGACGGCCTCCGGGTCGAGGCAGAGCGTCGCCGGGTCGACGTCGGCGAAGACGGGCGTGCCGCCGAGGTAGCGGACGGCGTTGGCGGTGCCGGCGAACGTCAGCGCCGGGACGATCACCTCGTCGCCCGGCCCGATGCCGGCGGCGAAGCACATGCCGTGGAGCGCCGCCGTCCCGCTCGAAAAGGCCACCGCGTGCGCGGCCCTCATCTTTTCGGCGAACGCCCGCTCGAACGCTTCGAGCCGCGCCCCCTGCGAGATGATCGGATCACGAAGGACCTCGGCCACGGCGGCCACGTCCTCCTCCGAAACGAGGGGACGGCTGTACGGCAAAAACGGCGCTGAAGCGTCCGGAGGCATCGTCACGGCTCGGGTTGAAACGGGCGGAAACGGCGACAAGATACGCGAACCGGCGGAAAGTCCCCGCTTTCGCTCACGCTTCCTCCCGGGCCGCCTGCGACGGATGCGCCGCGATGATCCGGCGAAGCGCCTCCTCCATCGTCCGGTCGATGGTGAAGCCGGTCCATTCGGTGAGCTTCGTCGTGTCGGGGATGCGCACCTTCACGTCCTCGAAGTGCGTCCCGTAGGCGGCCTCGTACGGCACGAAGGTCAGTTCCGAGCGGCTCCCGGTGAGGCGAACGATCGTCTCGGCCAGCTCGCGCATCGTCACCGGCGCGCATCCGCCCACGTTGAACACCTCGCCGGCGGCGTCCTCCCGTTCCATGAGCAGAAGCATCGCCGCGACGGCGTCTTCGACGAACGTGAAGCACCGGCGCTGCCCTCCGTCGCCGTAGATCGTGATCGGGTCGCCCGCCAGCGCCTGCTCGATGAAGCGGGGCACGACCGGGCCGTGCCGCCCCACCTGTCGCGGCCCGATGACGTTGAACAGCCGCACGATGACCGTGTGCAGCCCTTCCTCGTGATGCTTCGCCAGCGTGAGAAACTCCTCCACGGCCTTGATGCCCGCGTACGACCACCGGTGCACCTCCGTCGCCCCGTAGACGCGGTCGGCGTGCTCGTCGAGCGACTGTCCGGGCAGATAGTCGAGCGCTTTGCCGTAGATCTCGGACGTGGAGGTGAGCAGAAAACGGGGCCGGTAGTGCGTGACGAGATCGAGGATCGTGTCGATGCTCCGGAGGTTGTTCAGGATGGTCCGGCTCGGCGTCCACGTGGCGAGCTTGACGCCCACGTAGGAGGCGAGGTGATAGAGGTCGTCGCACGCGGCCACGAGCGGGGCCATGAGCTGCCGGTCGGAGACGTCGACCTCATGAAAACGGAAGCGCGGGTTCCGCATCGCCTGCGCGAGGTTGTCGGGGCGGCCGGTCGAGAGGTTGTCGACCGCCGTGACGTGGTGTCCGCGCGCGAGGAGCGCGTCGACGAGGTGCGAGCCGATGAAGCCCGCCCCGCCCGTGACGAGGCATCGACGAGGCGCACCGGGAGAGGACGTGTGCATGGATGGCTGTGACAGATAATCTCAAAAAATGAATCGGAGAAAGATCGAACGCCGCGCGGCGAAAGTCGAACGGTTTCCGAATAAATCACGGCGAAATTCTTTCTCCCGCGTTCGGGGCCTCGGGGGGTTTCGGATAGCCGCCCACCGCGCCGGGACGTTCGAGCATGCGCCGCGCCCAGGCCGAGGCGGCGCGTCCCCAGGCGCGGAGGGTCTCGGCGGGCGTCTCGGCGAGGGGGGCGGGCGGCGTCCGCACGAGGGCCGCGAGCACGGCGGCGGTGAAGGCGTCGCCCGCGCCCGTGGCGTCGACCACGTGCGCCGGCTCGGCCGCCACGAAGACGTCGTGCCGGGGGGTGTGGAAATGCGCGCCGCGCGCGCCGTCGGTGCGGATGACGAGCGAGACGCCGCGCGCAAGCACGGCGGCGGGGGCCGCGTCGCCGAGGAGGTCGTGCCAGTCATCGGCGCTCATCTTGAGAAGATCGACGTGCGGGAGGAGCGCCTCGAGGCGGGCGAGGATCGCCGGGCGCTCGGGCGCGTCCCCGACGATGAGGTTGGGATCGAACGAGACGAGCCGGCCGTGCGCCCGCGCCTCGGCGGCGAGGGCAAGCGTCGTCCGCGCCGTCACGGCGCCGACGAGCGCCGCGCCGCCGACGTGGAGGACGCGGGCCGTCCGGAGCGCCGCCGGGTCGACGTCGTCGAGGGTGATGTGCTCGTAGGCGCTGTCGGGGTTGAGCATCTCCCACGTCCGGTCGCCGTGGGCGTCGAGGCCGATGAGGGCGTGCTTCGTGGGGCGCGCGGGGTCCACCCGCACGCCGCCGGCGAGGCCGTACCGTCGGAGCCGCTCGCGGAGGAACCGTCCGCCCGCATCCGCGCCGACCTTGCTCCACAGCGTCACCGGCACGCCGTGCGCCCGCAGCCCGATGGCCACGTTCGCCGGAGAGCCGCCGAGATGCTTCTCGAACGTCTCGACGGCCCAGAGCGGCCGCCCGGGCTCCCGGCTGATGAGATCGACGACGAGGTCGCCCAGACAGATGACCATACCCGCGTTCGGAAAAAGGAGAGACGCTCCGGCAGTATACGAAACCCGCGTCGCCGGAGGTAGGGGCGACGCAGCCCGTTATTTTTGCGCCCGCTTTTCCGCTCCGGAGAACCTTCTTCGGAATGGTCCGCTATTAAGAGAAAAGCGTGAGACGTTTTGCGCGACGGAGCCTTTCCCTCGCGTCGTTCCGCGCCTTCTCATCCATGCGCTTTGCAGGAGGTCACGCTATGGCACGTCGTTTCGAGCAGATCATCGAGGACCAGATCAAACTGTGGGAGAGAAGCAACGTCGGAGGGGGGCGGCGGGAGCAGCCGCACCCCGTCATCACCATCTCGCGGGCCTTCGGCACGCGCGGGGCGGCGCTCGCGGAGCTGCTCGGGCGGCGCACCGGCTTCACCGTATGGGATCAGGAGCTCGTGCAGGCCGTCGCCGAGGAAGCGGGCGGCGACGAGCGGCTCATGCGCTCGCTCGACGAACGCCACCGCAAGGCCATCGACGACGCCGTGCGGGGCGCGCTCATGGGCAGCCCGCACACGAACACGCAGTACCTGCGCGCCCTCATGCGTGTGGTGCAAACCATTGCCCACCACGGCGACGCCGTCATCGTCGGGCGCGGCGCGAACTACATCCTCGCCCCGCGCGACCGCCTCAGCGTCCGCCTCGTGTGCCCGCTCGACGCGTGCGTGCGCCGGTACGCCGAGCGCGAACACCTCGACGAGGAGACGGCCCGCCGCAAGATCGTCGAGATGGACGCCGTACGCGCCGAGTTCGTGCGGTACAACTTCAAGCGCGACCCCACCGACCCCGCCGACTACGACCTCGTGCTCAACGCCGCCACCTTCGATCTCGACGCCCTCGCCGACCTCGTCCTCGAAGCGTACACGCGCAAGACGGGCGTGCGCCTGCCCGTCGCCGTCTGAACCGTCCGATCCCGTTCGACAAGGCGCGAGCGGCGCGGGCCGAAACCCGATCCCGCGCCGCCCGTTTGCGTTCTCCGCTCACCACGTGCCTCTCCCATGAATCCGGTCCTCGAAGAAAAGCTCGCCCACCTGCCCACGCGCCCCGGCGTGTATCAGCACAAGGACGCCGAGGGCAAGGTGCTCTACGTCGGCAAGGCGAAGAACCTCCGGCATCGGGTGCGCTCGTACTTTCAGAAGAGCCGTTCGCACGACGGACGGCTGCAGGCGCTCGTGCGCAAGATCGAGGACGTGGAGGTCATCGTCACGGACACGGAGGCCGAGGCGCTCATTCTCGAAAACAACCTCATCAAACGCCTCAAACCGCGCTATAACGTCAACCTCAAGGACGACAAAACCTACCCGTACATTTGCATCAAGAACGAGCGCTTTCCGCGCGTCTTCCCCACGCGGCGCGTACGGCGCGACGGCTCGAAGTACTTCGGCCCGTACACCGACGTGAAGAACATGCGGCTCGTGCTCGAGACCATCCGCGCCACGTTCAGGCTCCGCGACTGCAACCTCAAACTCGACCCCGAGCCCATCGCCGCGGGGAAGTATCAGGTGTGCCTCCAGTATCACATCAAAAAGTGTGAGGGGCCGTGCGTGGGCCTTCAGGCGGAGGCGGACTATGACGAGGCGATCCGGCAGGTGGAACAGCTTCTCAACGGCAAGACCCGGGCGCTCATCGAGAAGCTCTCGGAGGAGATGAAGGCGCAGGCCGCCGCGCTCCGCTTCGAGGAAGCCGCCGCCCTCCGCGACCGCATTCAGGCGCTCGAAAACTACACGGCAAAGCAAAAGATCGTCAGTCAAGATTTCGTCGACCGCGACCTCTTCGCCCTCGCCGTCGACCGGGCCGAGAACGCGGCGTGCGGCGCGCTTTTCATGGTGCGCGAGGGCAAGGTGGTCGGACGCCGGCACAAGTACCTCCGCCGCATCGAGGGCCGCACCGACGCGGAGCTCATGCAGGCGCTCCTCGAAAACCACTATACGGAGACGACCTTTTTCCCCGATGAGGTGCATCTCTCCACCTCGTGCGCGACGCCGGAGCCGCTTGCGGAGTATCTCCGTGCGCGGCGCGGCAAGAAGGTGGCGCTCCACGTGCCCGAGCGCGGCGACAAGGCCGGTCTGATCCGCATGGTGGAGGCCAACGCCCGTCTGCTGCTCGAAGAGTGGCGCCGGCAGAAGGAGCAGCGGGAGGAGGGCCGCATCCCGCACGTCGTCCACGCGCTCCGGCGCGACCTCCGGCTCAAGCGCCTTCCCCGCCGCATCGAGTGCTTCGACGTCTCGCACCTCGGCGGCGCCGGCATCGTCGCCTCGTGCGTCGTCTTCGAAGACGGCAAACCCAAACGAAGCGCATACCGCACGTACAAGGTGCGCACCGTCGAAGCCGGAAAGTCCGACGACTACCGGTCGATGCGCGAGGTGGTGGCCCGGCGATACGCACGGGTGCGCGAAGAGAACGGCCCGTGGCCCGACCTCGTGGTCATCGACGGCGGGAAGGGACAGCTCTCGAGCGCCGTCGAAGCGCTCGAAGCGGCGGACGTCTATGGACGCTTCCCCGTCGTCGGCCTCGCCAAAAGGCTCGAAGAGGTCTTCTTCCCCGGCGACACCGACGCGGTCGTCATCCCCCGCACGAGTTCGTCGCTCCAGCTCCTTCAGCGTGTGCGCAACGAGGCCCACCGGTTCGCCGTCACGTTCCAGCGCAAACAGCGGCGGACGAAGACGCTCCACTCGGAGCTCATGGACATCCCCGGCGTCGGCGCCAAGAGCGTGCGCAAGCTCCTCAAGGCCTTCGGCTCGGTGAAAAAAGTGAAGGCCGCCCCGAACGAGGCCCTCGCCGCCGTCGTCGGCCCGGCGATGACGGCGAAGATCCGCGCCTATTTCGACGAGCGGGAAGGCCCGGAGACGACCTGAGAACGCCCCGCTTTCCCCCGACCGGAGACGCCCCGCGAAAATCGCATTATGAATATCCGAAGGGCGGCCCTGCCGGGAACGTCGCGGGGACATCCGGGTGTCTCACTAAAGGAGCCCGGAAAGATTCCCGCGCTCGTTTTCCCCGACCATGTCCGACCGGTTTACCCCACAACGATTCGGAGGGTACGACGATGCAGAAAGGTCCCTACGGTAGAAAAGATCGACTGATCAAGGAGAAGCGGAACGACACCTACAGGCACCGCGAGAAGTGGCCGGAGCCGACGCGGTGCTCGGTGTGCGGAGCCGTCTTCACGAAAGGGCGATGGACGTGGGAGAAGACGCCGGAGCAGGCGCACGAAGCCGTCTGCCCGGCCTGCCGGCGCATCCTTGATCATTACCCTGCCGGGACCCTCGAACTCAAGGGGGACTTTTTCGAGTCGCACCGGGAAGAGATCCTCAACCTCGTGCGCAACGTGGAGAAGGCGGAGATGGGCGAGCATCCGCTCGAGCGCATCATGGCCGTCGAGGAGGCGGGCGAATGCACGCTGATCACCACGACGGGCGTGCACATCGCGCGGCGCATCCTCGAAGCGCTGGCCCGTTCGTACGAAGGCAAGTCGTCCTTCCAGTACGGCGACGGCTCGAAGAACATCCGGGGGTTCTGGGAGCGCTGACCGTCCCGCAGCTCATTCCCCGGCGGCGCACGTCACCTTGATGTGCATCGGCGTATAGATGCCGCCCGTCAAGAACCCCACGAGCTGGTTGACCAAGCTCAGTTCCGTCTCGACGCGCGCGACGCCGTTCTCACATTCCGCCTCGGCTTTCACCGTGCTCGGCGGCACGAGCCCGTAGATCCACGACGAGGCGAACGGCTTGTCGATGACTTTGACGGAAGGCTCCAGGCCCGTCGTGACGCGCGCGTGGAAACATCCGGTCAGGAAGAGAAGGCTGAAGACGACGAAAGCATAACGGAGTTTCATAAACACACCTCATCGTTTATTGTGGAAAGGATAGGTCGATGAGCGCACTTCTATCTCATCGACGAAGGCCGAACTCCTTCGAAAAAAACAGCCCGCGCCCGAAAACCGTTTCAAGCTCCGGCAACCTTTCGAAGCGACGAAGGCCTGCTTTTTGAGCCGCCGTCAGAGGCCGGCGGGTGACATAGGGGGGATATTTTTTTCACGGTCGTCGCGGGGAGAGCGCCGCCGTTCGGGGTCGGCCCTCCGGTTGTGTCCGGCAAGAGAGATGAAGGCGATTTTTTTCTGTATCATACCGCCGCTCCCCCCGGGCTCCCGTTTCCCCTCATCAATCTCTCCACGGACATGCTCAATTACATCTGGGCCGGGCTGATCATCTTCAGCCTCGTCTTCGCCATGGTCCACGACCTCCGCGACCTCAGCCGGGACACGTACCGGAACGGCGAGCCGCTGCCCGTCACGCTCCGCTTCCCCGAGGGCTACGATCCCTCCGCCCGGCGCGTGCCCGTTTCCGTCGCCATCGACCCCGAGACGTACGGCGCGTTTTACGGCGTCGAGACCCGGCCGGCGGCCTCGTATGACGGCGTGCTCCTCCAGACGCGGGACGGGCGTCAGCTCCGCTTCGCCCGGGACGCCTCCGTGCCCGAGCCGCTCGCCACCGTTCGCGAGGTCACCTCCCGGCGCGACCACGACCTCCGGGGGGCGGTCGGCGCGCTCTCCTTCCGCAGCGACTCCCTCGCCGCCGCCGCCGTCACGTTCCCGCCCGTGCGCTTCGTCAAGATGAACGCCATCGCCGCCGCCGCGCTCGACTTCGCCGACACCGCGGTGACGCTCGCGCTCGGACTCATCGGCACGCTCGCACTGTGGATGGGATTGCTCCGGATCGCCGAGAAGTCGGGCATGCTCTTCAGCCTCGTCCGCGTGACGCAGCCGCTGCTTCGCCCGCTCTTCCCCGGCATCCCGAAGAACCACCCCGCCTTTGCCATGATCGTGCTCAACCTGACGGCGAACATGCTCGGCCTCGGCAACGCCGCCACGCCCCTCGGCATCAAGGCGATGGAAGAGCTTCAGACCCTCAACCCGAAAAAGGACACCGCCACGAACGAGATGGTGATGCTCCTGGCGATGAACACCGCCAGCGTCCAGATCGTGCCGCCGGTGCTGCTCGTGGCCATCATGGGCCTGCAAATCAACCAGCTCTTCTTCAGCATCCTCATCGTCACGTTCTTTTCGCTCCTCGTGGCCATCGGCACGACGAAAGCGCTCGGACGCATGAAACGCTTCCGCGAGACGGACCCCAACCGCGACGAAGCCTGATCCCCGGCCTCTCTTCTCCTTTCGAACCTCGAACCCGTCCTTCGTCATGGAAACCTTTCGCACCGTTCTCGACGTCCTCTCCGTCTTCGTGCTCCCGTCGATCATCGTGGGCTTCCCGCTCTACGGCCTCCTCAAGAAAGTGCCCGTCTACGAGGAGTTCGTCGAGGGCGCGAAAGAGGGCTTCAACGTGGCGGTGATGATCATCCCGTACCTCGTCGCCATCCTCTTCGCCATCGGGATGTTTCGGGCCTCCGGCGCGCTCGACTTCCTCATCGACGGCCTGCGCCCCGTGCTCGGATGGGCCGGCATCCCGCCCGAGGTGCTGCCGATGATGATCATCCGCCCGCTCACCGGCAGCGGCTCGGCCGCCATCGTGCTCGACATGATCCAGCAGTTCGGCGAAGACTCGCTCCTGGTGAAGATGGCCGCCACCATGTTCGGCTCCACCGAGACGACCTTCTACGTCATCGCCGTGTACTTCGGCGCGGTGAACGTGAAGAAGACGCGCCACGCCGTGCCCGCCGGCCTCACCGCCGACGTCTTCGCCATGATCTTCGCCGTGTACGTCGTGCGGTGGCTCTTCGGATGAACGCGGACGCGGCGCTTTTCCCGGGCGCTCTCGCCTGAAGAAAAAAGGGCCTTCCCGAAGGAAGGCCCTTTGTCCACACTGCACGTGCGGGCGCCATGGATTCGGCGTTCCGGAGGCGGCATCGGGAAAGGCGAGGCGATGCAGATGAGCGCAAAGGCGTCCGGAGGCGGGAAGAAGGGCGCGGCGCCCATCCGGGGTCAGAGCTCCAGCACGCTGTTTTCGCTGAAGTACTGATTCGGCACGTAGGCGTCCGCCTCCTCATCGTTGCGCCAGTCGGCGTCGTCGATGAAGTAGCGGAACTGATACGTCCGGCCCGGCTTCAGGGAAACCTGTTTGCTCCAGACCTTGCGGGTCTTGACGAATTTCATTTTTCCCTGCTCGGGGTTCCACTCGTTGAAATCGCCGACGACCGCCGCGCGCTCCCGGGCGACGTCGCCCGGCAGTTCGAACGTGACGCGCACCGTCGTACCTTTCGGGCTGACTTTCTTCTTTATCATGATGCTTCCTTTTTGCTTTCGTTCAGAGGTTCGTGAACACCTTCGCGTTCACCGGATACTAAATTCCGCCACCCTCGGTTAGGATCCAACCCCTCTCCACCCCGCAAGCGCTTCCAAATATTAAACTTAACAAAAACTATACATACATTATGCGGAGGTTTCACCAAAAATCGCTTCGAGGCCGAGTTCGAGGGTGCGGAGTTGCAGGCGCACGAGCGTCGGGAGCGGGACGGGGGCGCAGTGGAAGGGAGCGAGGAGGTCGGCGGCGGAGCCGCCGGAGGCGAGGCGGCGGCGGATCTCGGGCAGGCGCTCGCGGAAGGCGAGATACGTCTGCGGCACGCCGGGTACGGGTGGTTCGGGCAAAGGCTTCCGGGCGCGGACGACGAACAGCGGCAGTTCGGTGACGAGGCAGAGCGGATCGCCGCCGAGGCTGCGGGCGAACTCCATCGAGCTGTCGTGAAAGCGGGCGGCCATGGCCTCGTCTCCCATGGCGCGGAAGAAGAAGCGCATGGCCTCGCCTTCGGGCGTGGTGGTGAAGCCGGGCTCGATGCAGAAGAAGCCTTTCTCACCTTTCCGGTTGTGGTCGTGGAGGCCGAGGCCGGCCTCGCGCACGGCGCGGGTGAAGGCGTCGCGGAGCGGCTGCGTGCGAAAAGCCCAGTGGCGTTCGATGAGCAACATCGCACCTTCGGCGATGCCCATGCCGTGCAGGCTCATGTGAAGCGCGAAGGGGGCGTGCTTCCGGAGGAAGTCCGCCACGATGCGGTTCTCCACGCGCATGTCCGGGAAGCCGAACTCGAGGTCGCGGCCCGGCGGCTCGCGGACGACGTCCCGGAGATAGGCTTCGAGGCTCGGCCACCGCTCGA
>JALSSK010000131.1 GCA_026984335.1 Rhodothermales bacterium | reverse complement strand
GACGCCTATGCGAAGCGCGTGGCTGAAGCTCTCGCCGCCGGTGGGCATGATCATGAACTCCTGCATGTCCACGTTGTTGTCGGCATGGCGGCCGCCGTTGAGGATATTCATCATCGGTACGGGCAGTTCGTGCGCGTTGGTCCCGCCGACGTACCGGTAGAGCGGCAGGCCCAGGGTCTGCGCAGCCGCCTTCGCCGTCGCTACGGAGACGCCGAGGATGGCGTTGGCGCCGAGCCGGCTCTTGTTCGGCGTGCCGTCGAGGTCGATGAGCATGTCGTCGATCTCGATCTGTTCGAGCACACTGAAGCCCTCGAGTTCGGGGCCGATGATTTCGTTGACGTGCTCGACGGCCTGATACACGCTTTTGCCGAGGTAGACGTTCTCGTCATGGTCGCGCAGTTCGACGGCCTCGTGCTCGCCCGTGGAGGCGCCGCTGGGGACCGCCGCGCGCCCGACGACGCCTTCTTCGGTCATGACTTCAACTTCGACCGTGGGGTTGCCGCGGCTGTCGAGGATCTGTCGGGCGCTGATATCGAGGATAAGAGACATGGAGTATGCGTTCGCTTGAAAAAGATGAGAGCGGAGAAAAGGACCGCGGGGAGACTGGACCGGAAATTCGCCATCCCCCGGCGCAATAACAAGGGGCGGCCGTTCAGGATTCCGTAAAGGTCGCCGCCGGTGGGAGCGGTCGGTCCGCCGGTGCGTCACGTATGAACCGCATTTCACGGCCCGGATCCGACCCCTCCCGATAAAAAAGGCCGGTGAGCGACTCGCGCCCACCGGCCTGAAGACCGACTCTGATGCCGGAATCAGCGGACCGTCGTGGTTTCGTTGATCCACTCGTAACATCCGTAATTGATCGTGTACTTGTCGCCCTTGTTCCAGCCTTTGAAGAACTTGTCTTCCGCCGTCGGATAGAACCGCCGGATATTCTTGATGCGCTGGTTCGCGATGTTTGCGACGGAGGGATCGCGGACCTTGGCGCGTTCGAAGTAGTCGGTGGCGAGCCAGTACACGGCGCGGTCCTCCCGCTCGAACGAGCCGCAGTTCTGGACGGCCTGCACGTAGAGGTCGCCGATGGCGATGAGGGCGAGGCCGTAGTTCGGGTCGGCCTGAAGGGCCTTCCGGAACGCCGTGCGGGCGCGCGAGAGCCGCCCTTCCTGCTGATGGGCGATGCCGATGTTGTAGTAGACCTCGCGGGCGTTCTCCTTGCCGTCGTCCAACTCGAGCGATTTCTGATAGAGCCGGATGGCTTCCTCGGTGTCGCCGTCTTCGAGGCGCATCTTGCCGAGAATCCGGTAGACGCGGGCCGTGGGTTCCTGCTCCTTCAGCTTCTCGCCCATCTCATACATCTTGTCGCGCATGCCCTCCTCCTTGTACAACTCGAAGAGCTCCGTGATAATGTCCATATCACCGGGTTTTTTCTCGAGCTGTTTTTCAAGGAACTCGATCCGCTCCTCCGGCGAGGTGAAAATGGCCCCCCGGAACTCCGTGATACGCGCCATGACGTCCGGGTCGTCGCCGCGTTTTTGCTCGACTTCTTCCATGAAGTCGATGGCGGCCTGCTTGTCGTCCTTGCTCAGATAGTCCCGGATGATGTATTCGATGTAGAAGAGCTGGGTGCGTTGGGGGTCGAGTTCCCAGGCTTTTCGGAAAAGAACGGCCACGCTGTCGGTCATCTCGGGCAGGTCATCCCGGTGTTTGAGAATGAAGTTGCCCTTGTCGCGCGTCCACTCATACGGGTCGATCGTGCCTCCGATGTCCTTTATCGTGGGCACGGCCTTGTCAAATATCATCAACGCGGAGTCCAGATAGGCGCGCCGCGTTGGCTCGTCTTCAGCGGCCATGGCAAGCTCTTCGTAGACCTTCACCGCGCGATCGAAATTTTTGTCGGTGTTTCGGGAAAACCCCGGAGCATGCTTCAGAATCCAGCGGAGATTCGGAAGCGCGCCTTCGTAATTGCCGTTTTTATAGTCTTCGTAATAGAGGCTGTAATGGATGGCAATCTCTTGCTTCGTGGGCTTTTCCTCGTTTTCCGAAGTCTGTGCGCGGGCGCTCAGTGCGGGCATGATCATCGAGAGCAAGCCCAGGAAAAAAGCCAGACGGAGGCTGGAATATCTGTTTTTCATCGTAAGCGTGTGCAGTTTGGGGAGGGCTAGACGTAATAGACACGGAGAACTTAGCCGAGTTTCCGTTTGGCGAACCAGAGCTCTCCAAAGTTAATGCTTGCGCCGATTCGGAGAAAGCGCTCTCGGACCAACCCGAAGTCGGTAGTGCCCCGGGCGCCCAACTCGAAGTTGATATCAATCCGCGTGCCGGGATGCAACGTGGGAAAGCTGAACCCGCCGGTGAGGGCATACGTGCCGATCGTGACGTCGGGTCTCGGGCTGGCATACGAGCGGTCGTAGTAGAAGCCGAGCCGAAGCGCCGTACGCTTAAGATACGACGCCAGAAGATCGTGTCCCGCGGGTAAGAATTCAATGCCGCCGGAAAGACGAAGACGGTCCTGGAAGGATCGGCTGCCGTCGGGCGCATAACCGGGGAAGCTGAAGTCGCTTTCGAAGGAGCTCCAGTTCTCGTATTGCGCGTCGACGACAAACGTCCAGCGCGTTCCGGGTTGATACGCAGCGCCGACGCCGAGACTGAAGGGCAGGTCGGCCTTGCCGGAAATGTCGTTTCCGAGGGTGTCCGGGGCGGCGCCTGGTCCGAGGGTGCGTACGCGCTTCCCGGTCAGGGTCATCGGCAGCGTGACCGTGGCGCCCAGGTTCAGGGCGTCGTTCGTAGAGAAGGCCTTCGGCAGGCGCACGAGTATGCCGAGAGAACCCGTGAAACCGGAGAGCCGGGTGGCGTTCGTGATCACGGCGTCTTCGAAGAACGGGTTGAGGAACTCCGTACGGCGCGTGTCTTCGAGGATGCCGAAGATGAAACGACCGCTCAGCCCCACGGCGACGTGGCTGCCGGCTTGCCAGCCGAGGCCGCCGACGATTTGCTGAAGCCCTCCATTGCCCTGGTAGCTGATCACGTACGAGGTGGTGTCGAGAACCGCCGGTTCGGCGTTCAGAAAACCGTTGGTCTGCACGCGATAGCTGACCCGAGAGTAGGGCACGAAGCCCAGCCCCATACCGAGTTTTTGTTTGAGGAGGGGAAAGCTGATGTGCAATCCGTTGAAAAAGCCCGAGGCGAGGCGGCTCGTTTGATTCGAAGCGTCGGTGGCTTCGACGGTCTGATAGAGCATGCCGCCGGTCACCCGCGTCAGAATCTGCGCGCCCCAGGACGCCGGATTGTTCAGGTTGAGGGCATTGTAGGAGGGAAAGCCGTAGCCCCCTCCGCCCATGGCCTGCAGCTGCGAGGAAGGGAACGTGCGGAGCTCGCCCAGACCAAAGCGCGAGTAGATCGAGCCGTCATTGGAGCGTTGCCCCTGCGCCGTCGAGGCGAAGAACAGGAGACATCCGAAGATCAACAAGCCGCGCCGACCGGCAAGGCGAAATGATCGACTCGGCCTTGTCGGGGGATTGGACGGGCGAAAAAACGTCCCGGTGTTGCTGTGATTCATGAACCTGCGTCAGGTTGCTGGATGATCGAGGGGGGCGTGAAGAAGAAACGGGAGGACCGCTCAATTGTCCGGAGGCGTCAGGGTGAGCACCGCTTCCGGACGCTGTGGATCGGAGCCGCTTCGGTAGAAAAGGGCCGCGTTGATGGTGTTGTCGTCCGTGGGGACGGTCAGACGGAAGCGATCGAACGTAGACTTTCCGAGAACCATGCTCTGGACGATGTTCCGAAGTCCGGACGCCTCGAAACGGTATCGACCGTCGGCGTCGGCAGAGGCGCGGATGAGTTCGAGCGCCGGGCCCGCTTCCGTGATGCCCACGAGTGAGAGGTCGCCGAGACGGGGACGCACGAAGCCGGGGGGCGTCTGCGCCGCCAACGTGAGCGAATCCGTCGGAAAAAGGAAGACGGCGCGACTGACGGCGGCATCCCGGATCGAATCCGCGAGAAAGTCGAAAGACACGTCGATGCTGGTGCCGACGCCGTCTTGCAGCGCAAGGAGGTCCGGTCCCAGGTCCGGCACGTCGGTGCGCGCAAGGGTGCTCAGGCTCTTGGCGATGGTATAGGTTGCCGTTTCGCCTCCCGAGACGACGATCAACTGCGCGCCGACGGCGGAGAAGCCGACCACGGCGTTTCCCTCGACGGGCTCAAACTGGAACCCGTGGAAATCGTCGTTGAAGTTCTCGGAACGAAGCTCGGAGCTGTGGGCATCGATCCACGCGCCCGGTAACGCGATCCCGACAAGCGAGTCGGTGGGGGCCACGTTGAACTCCGTGACGACCTCCGGCGCGGCTTGAATGACCGTGTCCGCCGTCGAGCCCGCGGCATCCCATTCGTCGGGGATGTCGCGCAGCGCCAGCGTGAGGACGCGGGACGTATCGCCGTACGCGTAATCCACCACGAGCTGCAGGGTGGCCTCGGTGATTGCTCCGTTGCGAAAGACGTCGGTGATTCCGGCAGGCTCGCGAAAGTCGATGTTTCCGGTGGCGACGATCGTTCCGAGGAGTGGATCTTCCACCCGACCCGAAAGCGTGCGCAGGATCTGGGTCGTCGTGCCGGTGATGTCGCTGATGGGTTCGATCTCGAAGACGGAGGGCGGTACGTTGACCACGACCGGATCGCCGCCCTGATCGCCGACGAGATCGATTCCCACGTTGGAGGGATCTTCGCAGGCCGTCGAGAAGGCGAGGAGAAAAAGGACCACGGTGGAGAAGACAAAAGGACGAAGCATGGGCAGGCCGTTCACAAAATCGCCGAAAGGGTTGCGCCTCCCGATAACGGACCGGAGCCGTGGAATCGTATGAGAGGCGGAAGCATAGTAAAAACCCCACGCGACGGGTGTCGATGGGGTTCTTACGTTAAGCAGGAGGGTCTATGCCGAAGCCCGGTATCAGGTTTCAGGCAGGCACGCCGTTTGACACTTGTTCATAAACGGAGACGGCTTTCGCGCGCATATCCTCGGCTTCTTCGCCAAATTGCGGCGCGCCGTTGACCGGAGAGAACGAGGGCGGGTAGATGACGGCGTCGGTGAAGTGAAGCCCGATCTCTACCGGCGACCGGCCGACCGTCTCTTCGGGGAGACCCAGATGAGCGGATTGCTCGGCCGTGAAGCGCGCTTCGAAATTGACGGTTTCCGGGGTATAGACGATTTTCACGTTTTCAAACAGCGGATCGGAGGCGTACTCGGTGCGGAGCAAAAGGGGCGTCAGACCGCTGATCCATCCGAAGGCGTGCACCACGTCGGGCGACCAGCCCAGCTTGCGGATCGTCTCGAGCACCCCGCGGGAGAAGAAGAGCGCGCGTTCGAGGTTGTCGGGGAAGAGTTTGTCCTGCTTGTCGGAGAAAATTCCTTTCCGCTTGAAATACCGGTTGTTGTCCATGAAGTAGACCTGAAGGCGAATGCCCGGAATCGAGGCCACTTTCACTTTCAAGCTCTCCGTTTCGTCCCCTATAGGGATGGCCGCGCCGGAGAGGCGGATGACTTCGTGCAGGCGGTTCCGGCGTTCACTGACGATGCCGTAGCGGGGCATCATGATGCGGGTTTCGAAGTCGCCCGTCTCATGGAGATGCTCGGGGAGCGTACGCGCCAGTCGGGAAAGTTCTGAAGCGTGCGTGAACGGGGCAACTTCACCTGAGACGAAAAGAGTCCTCATCGCGTTTGTCATGCTTCTGGTCATTAGGTTAGCGGGATACGCAATCGGTCGGTGCGGGGCGCGGGGCGATTCGGTTCCTCAAGATGCTTCGCCCGGAAAAATCATCCGGAGCCCCCGGGTTGGCCCCTTTTTGAAGGCGCCGCATTCATGCGGAATCGGGATTTCCACGGTAAATCCTGCATTGCGAGGAATCGCGTGTTTTTGTAATGCAAAACTAGCCTTATAATTTAAGAAGATAAGCTCGCTTTTCCAAGAGAAGGCTGTTTTTGCAAACGGTGCTTTTCAGGTGACCATCCCGAGCATCGGCGCCGCAGCAGCGACCGTCGGCGAGGCAGGGGATGCTCGGGAGGAGGCGGAGAACCGTTATTGTTTCTGGGTACCGGTATGAAGAACCGAGGTTCCTTTTCGGGAAACGGCAGGAATGCCGTTATTGCAAAGAAAGAACCCCGGCGTGAAAAAGGCGTAGGAATCGAGAGAACCGAACGTATGGTCGCCGTCATGTCCGAAACGCAGGCCGAGATCCAAGCCGAAGCAAGCCTGTCCGAAGCTCCGGAGCGCCATGCCTTCGTGCTCTTCGACGGCGTGTGCAACCTGTGCAACGGGAGCGTAAACTTCATCATCGACCGCGACCCGGACGGTTATTTCAGGTTCGCCTCCCTGCAATCGGAGGAGGCGGAGGCGATTTTGCGGCGCGCGGGAGCCACCGGAGCGCCGCTCGAAAGCATCGTGCTCGTGGAGAGGGATCGGATCTATCGGCGCTCCGACGCCGTCCTTCGCATCGCTCGCAGGCTGAAAGGAGCGTGGCCGGCGCTCGCCGTGTTCTCCGTGGTTCCCCGCCCGATCCGCGATTGGATTTACGACTGGATTGCCCGGAATCGGTATCGCTGGTTCGGCAAACGCGATTCGTGCCGCATCCCGACGCCGGAACTCCGATCCCGCTTCTTGTGAACGGATGAGCATGCGTCGTGCGCGAGGAGAGAGGGACTATTCCCGTCGGTCGAGCGTCTTTTGCTGGAGCAGTTCGAAGTAGCGCTTGATCAACTCTTCGTAGTCGGGCGCGTAACCGCTTTCGAGCGCGCGGAGAAGGTCCCGGCGCAGCTTTTCGGCTTCCTCGGCGGGCGTCAATTCTCCCGGACTCGGACGTGTGAACGCTTCTCCCCGGCGGCTTTCGCGTTTCTTTTCGCGTCCCCGTTCCTGGAGCGACCGGGTGGCGTCGAGGAGACGCGTCAGGATCTGTTGTTGGCGCTGAACGGTCTTCCGGTTGAACCGTTTCTGTTGGAGTTCGCGGATGGTCTCGTCCATCTGTTCCGCAATCCGGTTCAAATCCCCGAGCACATTGTTGCGGAGGTTGCGGTCGCGGCTGAGCTGACGGAGCTGGTTGCGGATCTGTTCCTGTTGTCCGGCAATCTGTCGGAGGCGTTCCTGCATGTCCTGCGTGAGGCGGTTGCCCTGCATGTCGTTGAGCAACTGCTGAATCTGTTGGTTGAGTTGCTGTTGCTGGCCCGCCATCTGCTGCATCTGCCGGATCATCTGCTGCATGGACATGCTGCCTCCGGAGCCGGAGGAGGCGTTCATCATCTGGTTGAGGAGGTCGGAGAGGAGGAGCGCGAGTTCATTGAGCTGGGTCATCGCGCCCTTTTGATGTCCGCCGGCGCGCCGGGCGACGCGTTCGGCCATGGCCTCGGTGGCCGCCCCCATCTCCCGCAGCGCTTCCCCGGAATGTCGCTGCACCTCGCGAGTCATCTGGGGGATCTCCCGAGCCAGTGATTGCAGGGAATCGACGACGGTGCTCAGACCCTCGCCCAGTTCCACCTGTTGCTGGGCGTATTGACGGAGCAGCGGGCTGTCGGCGGAGAGGCCGCGCACGTCGCGGCGCAGGAGCTCCTGACGCTCCGAAAGGGTCAGGACGTCGCTCAGGACCTGGCGAAGGCCGGCAAGGTTGATCTGCATTTGCCGGCTCTGCATACCCTGCTGCATCTGCTGAAGCCGGCTCTGCATTTGCTGGAGCTGCTGTTGCATCTGCTGCTGTCCTTGCTGAGCGGGTTGCAGTTCCCCGTTCCGGAGCTGTTCGGCGTTCTTCTTCATCTCTTCCGGCAACTCCTGTTGCTCCATCTGCCGGCTGAGCGCTTCCATATCCTGCTTCGGCGCGTTGCGAAGCTCCTCCATCTGTTCCTTCAGCTCTTCGATGCGCTTCTCGATAGCCTTCATCTCTTCGGCCGACCGCTCTTGCTCCTGCGCCAGCGCTTCCTGCTTCTCCGCGTTCCGTTGCTCACCGCCCTCTTGCGGCTTGCCTTCTTGATTTTCGCCCTTTTGATGCTCGCCTTCCTGGTTTTCGCCTTCCTGGTTTTCGCCTTCCTGGTTTTCGCCTTCCTGATTTTCGGCCGACCGAGTATCCTTATGCTCAGCATCGCCATCCTTTTCAGGCTCATCTTCGGGAGACGAGGGGTCCTTGCCGGGCTGCTCCTGCAGCTTCCCGGTTTCTTCTGCCAGACGTTCCTCTTCCCGAGCGAGTTCTTCCATGCGCCGGGCGATTTCGTCCAGTCCCTGCTCCACCCTCAGTTTCTTGAACAACTCGAGCGTGCGTTCGAGGCGTTCCTGATATTGCTCTTCATTGAACTGAAAGTTTTCGATGGCCTGCTGCATCTGCTGGAGGTTCAGGTTTTGCATGGCCTCCTGAAGCTGCTTCATCGCCTCCATGAGCTCGGGCGAATTGATCTCCTCGGCGACCTTCTGGAGCTCCTCGAACTTTTGCAGCGTTTCCTCGCTGACGAGGTCGTTTTCCTCCATGCGAGCGGTCGCTTCCTCGATCTGTGAGGTTAGTTCTTCGACGCGCTGTTCCATCTCCCGTTGGCGCTCCTGGAGCTGCTCCACCTGCCGCTGATCTTCCCAGTCGGCTTCCGGTTTCCGTCGCAGTTCGTCGCGCAGTTCCTCGAATTGCTTCTTGACCGTATCGGCTTCGCGCATCAGGTCTTCGAGGGTGCTCTCGGCCTGATCCTGCGTCTCGCTCAGGTTCTCGTATTGCTCGGCGAGCGAGGGCATACGCAGTCGATGCGGCGGCGTTTTGGCCGATTTGTAGCCGGCCACTGCGTCGTTGTCCCACACCGCCACGTAATATTCGATCACGTCGCCGGGGACGGGGTCGAGGGCCGTGGTCTGCCGGAGGAGCCACTCATAGGTGATTTCCTGGTCGAGCAGACGGGGGGCGTCGAGCGGGAGGTCGAAGTGGGAAAAAGACGCGTCGGGTTGTCCGAAGCGGCTCTCGGCGAGGCGGTAATAGAGACGCAGGCGCGCGAAGCCGAAGTCGTCGGCGATGCGGAGCCGGAGGGCGGCGCGCCTCTGCTCGTTCAGTTCGGTGAGGGGCTCGGGCTCGAGGAGCACGACGGCGGGGTAGGCGTCGGGGACGAGCGTGATTTCGTGCGTGATGGGCGCTCTGTTCTCGATCCCCCGGTCGTTTCGGAGCAGCACCTGATAGCTGCCTTCGCGGCGGAGCGTGAACGATCCCGATGCGCGATCGGCGTCGAGCGCGAGGGTGTCGAGCGAGCCGTCGTCGAAGCGGAGGAAGGCCTCGGTCACCCGTTCGCCGCCGAGACGGACGTCGAGACGGACCTTCGTGCCGGGCAGCGCCGCCACGTCGCCCACGTTGGGCTCGAGGCGTTGGGGCGGGATGCGCGTGTAGGCGGGGTATTCGAGCGCTACCTGCAGTCCGCGCACGAGGGGCCGCTCTTCGATGGTGACCGTGTGCCAGGGGCTCCGTACCCGACCGGAGGAGACGCGGTACCGGAGCGACCGCCGCACGTTGACGAGCGTATGCCGGAAAACGCCCGTCGAGTCGCGTCTGAGGTCGAGGGTCTCAATGGGGGCTTCGTCGAGGTAGTTGAGCGAGAGGATGATTTCTTCCGGCGCGCTTCGGCCTTCCGTGCGGGCCGTGATCTCAAGGGAAGCGCCCTTGACGAGCTCGACCGAACCCGGATCGACGAGAAACGAGAAGGGGGCGGGCCGTTCGAACGAAGCGCCGGGCGAAAGCAGACGCTTTGAGGCGTCGAGAAAGGTTGAGGGGGCGGCGATGAGGAAGACGAGGAGCGCGAGCATGGGCCAGGCCGCAAGGCGTGCAGCGCGCCGGGCCCGGTGGAAGTCTTCCACCTGCTCGAACGGCACGGACTCTACCTGTCGGCCAAGCATCTGAACCGCACCCTCGACGAGCGCATCCGGGGCCGACGTGTGCCGCCCGGAGGCCAGTTGCAGGAGGTTTACCAGCCGGTCCGAGACCTCGGGGAAGCGCGCCCCGATCCGCCGGGCAATGCCTTCTTCGGAAGGGCCGGGCAGCAGGCCGGTGAAGCGGAGCAGAGGCAAGAGCAAGAAGAAGACGAACAGCCCCGTGGCCGTCAGCACGCCCGTCCAGAACAGCACCGCGCGCACAGACCCATCGAGCCACAACCCCGCCTCCAGCGCCGCCGAGAGGACCCAGTAGGCCGAGAGGATGCCCAGCGTAAGCACGAGGCCGAACAGCGCCTCTGCGAGCGTCATACGCCGCATGGCCGCGCGCAGGCGTTGCCGAAGACGCTCGACGAGTTGAAGGGTATGCTCGCTCATACGGCGGAAGGGCGTGGGTTAAGGCAGCGGCGACGTACACGTGTACCCGGGCCTTATACGGGTGTTTCAGGGGCGCCCGTGGAATTAGCGGTCCCCAGAGGTCGCGCAACGTTGGGTCCGTTCGGTCAAAGCAGGAGCACGACGACGCCCACGCCGATTTCCGCGAGGATGAGGAGAACCACGACGAGAATCTGAAACCCGGAAAAGTGACGCGGCGGCTCGAAGGCGCGACGCATCTCCTTCGCTTTCACGAAACCGTTCCGCTCGCTCTGGATGATGCTCCATACGTTCATCATCAAGGACAAACCGAGCAGAAAGGTGAATTGCTGGAACGTAAGCACCACGAGAATGCTCACCATGGAGCATATCACCACACACCAGAAGATGATGTGGGTCATGTTCTTGACGAGGCTATCCACCATGAGGGACAAATCGTAGGATGGTGATCTTCGAGAAAGGTGCGACGCAAGGTTTCGACGGGCTTACGTCGCAGGAATCGACAATGACCGGTACGGGATTGCTTGGGTGGAGATACGTCGGTCAGCGCCGAAACGATAATTGTGAGTGAATGTTCGGGGAAGCGAGCGGAGAGGGGCCCGCACAAGTATGGGGAGCGTCGTGGGTGGGGAATGGAATGCTTGCCGTCGAGGAGTCTCCAGACAAGATCAGATTTCCGGACGCCCCCATGGCAACGAAAAACATACTGACCGGGGAGGGCGGAAACAAATTCTTTACCTATAAAAATCCTTTGAAGGCGCCAAGGACTTGAACCCGTACGGTGCGCTTAGTACGTTCCCTTCGTTCCGGCGGCCCTGGAAGCGTGGGTTTTTTCTGCCGGGAGAGACCGCTACGAGTCTTGCCTTTCCCTGTTCCTCGAGTTATCCGAGCGTCATCCATATGGACGAAATTATTGCCATCATTCTCGGAGGCGGCGCCGGCACGCGGCTCTTCCCGCTCACGAAGCACCGGGCGAAACCGGCGGTGCCGCTTGCCGGCAAGTATCGCCTCATCGACGTGCCGATCTCCAACTGCATCAACTCCGGCATTTCCCGCATCTTTGTCCTCACGCAGTTCAACTCCGCCAGCCTGAACCGTCACATCGCCCGCGCCTATCGGTTCGACCGTTTCCGACAGGGCTTCGTCTCTATCCTGGCGGCCGAGCAGACCCCCTACTCGAAGGACTGGTTTCAGGGCACCGCCGACGCCGTACGTCAGAGCATGATCCACGTGGCCAACTTCCGCTACGACTACGTGCTCATCCTCTCGGGCGATCAATTGTATTCGATGGATTATCGAAAAATGGCGGCGCATCACAAGGAGCGCGAGGCGGACATCACCATCGCCTCGATCCCCGTCACGGCCCGGGAGGCGCCCGGTTTCGGCATTCTGAAAACGGATGCGGATCACTTGATCACTGAGTTCTATGAGAAACCTCCGGCGGAGGAGCTGGAAGGGAAGGAGAGTCCGGTGCGCGAAGAGATGCAAGCCGCCGGGCGGGTATTTCTGGCGTCCATGGGCATCTACATCTTCAGCCGCGGGGTGCTGCGGGATTTGCTCGCCGAGCATCCCGAGGCGCATGACTTCGGGAAAGAGATCATCCCGAGCGCGATCCGGAAACGACGGGTGGTCAGCTATCCTTTCTTGGGATACTGGAGCGACATCGGAACCATCCGTTCCTTCTACGACGCCAACCTGATGCTTGCCCAGCGGCACCCCCAATTCGACATCTACAACCCCAAACGGCTCCTCTATACGAACGCCCGCATGCTGCCGCCCGCAAAAGTCCAGAATTCGTACATCCAGGACTCGATCATCGCTGAGGCGAGCATCATCGTGAACAGCCAGATTACGAACTCGGTCATCGGACTGCGCTCGTACATTGGCAACAACACCACGATCAAGGATACCGTGTTCATGGGGGCCGACTACTTCCCCTGGCACGATGTGTCGCTGCGGGATCCGGTCGAAGGTCCCGCCCGGCCCGGCGTGGAAGAAGAGTCGTATATCGAAGGGGCCATCATAGACCGGAACGGAAGCATCGGGAAACGATGCGTGATCAAGAACCGGGAGCACGTTCAGGAGGGCGAGGGACCGAATTTTTACATCCGGGACGGGATCGTCGTCGTTCCCAAAAACGCGGAGATCCCGGACGACACCATCATCTGAGCTTCCTTCCGGGCATGGCCGAATGTGTCCGGCAAGCCGGAACCTTCCGTGCGCCGATGCGCGGCCCTTGAAAAAAGCGTGGAATTGCTTCGAAGGGGGTGCTCCCCAGGCTGACGTTGGGGATATTCCGACCCGAAGCGGAACGCTTTCGAACCCGCACCCCAGGACCTTCTTGTCGCATCCTTATCGCATCACGATGAAAACACGCGCCCTTCAGTCCATTCTCCCCCTCGCAATTTTCCTGTTTGCCGGCTTTGTGCTGACCGGTTGCCGCACCTATGGCGGCTACGGCTCGGAAGAAGCTGCCGTCGCTCAGATCCATCAGGCCAACGAACGGTTTGCAAAAGAGCTGGACCGGGCGCGCTCCGATGCCGAGACCCTTCAGACCCTCGCTTCCGCGCATCGCAACCTGACCTCGTACGTCGAGGAATATCAGCGGGTCGTGGAGAAGCATGCGGCCCTGCTCGAAGCGCATCGGGCCGCGTACGACCGGCTCAAGGACGGGGCGTCGTATCGGGCGGCGAGCCGGGCGCTCGGGGCGGTCGTCTCCGAACAATTCCTCGTGCACGACGAGTATCGGAGCGTGCTCGAAGAGATGCTCGGCCTCAGAGAAACGCTCGAAAAACGCGCGGCCTCGGCCCATTATCAGAAGGTTCCGCCGTATTATCGCCGGATCGAAGAACAAATCTACAATCCCACGGTGGCCCGGGTGGCGGCGGCTTTCGGGGGGTGAAACTCGGTTGAGAAAGTCCCGCATACCGGGTGGAACAGGGGGGGGCTTGAACCGTTAGGGGGGTCCGGCAAGGACGTGCCCGCCGCCCGATGATGGACAGATCAGCCGAGACCAATCGATCGTGATAAGAAGCAAGAATCCCCGCGCCGGAGGGAGGGCGGCGCATGGGCGTCGGCGCGTGTTCTTCCGACGCCATTGCCTTTCGTGCTTGCTCCTTTTTTTCGCCGTTTCCTTTACTGCGCGCGCGCAATCGGGGACGAACGAGGCGGATTCTCTTCGTTCGTACGAGTTGGCGGAGATCGTGGTGGGGGCCGAGGAGGTGGAGGCCGTCCCCCCGATGACCATGCAGAAGGTCTCCCTTGCCTCCCTCGTCCGGGAAGACGCCGTGTCGGTCTCCGAAGTGGCCCGGTTGATCCCTTCCGCCTTCGTTCAGACCAACTCCCGGGGCGAGACGCTCGTCTACATTCGCAATGCGGGGGAACGGCAACTCGCCCTCTTCTTCGATGGGGCGCTCGTCAACGTGCCGTGGGACAATCGGGTGGACCTGAGTCTCATCCCGGTCGGCATCGTGGGGGGGATGACCGTCGCCAAGGGAGTCCCGTCCGTGCTCTACGGCGCCAACGTGATCGGTGGCGCGGTGAACATGACCTCGCGCTCGCTCGGACGCTCCGGCCGTCTGGCCGAAGCCACGGGCATGGTGGGATCGCACGGCTTCCGGCAGGGTATGGCAACGTTTCTGCTCTCGAAGGGACGCTTCAGTTATGCGGGCTCGGTCGGATATGCCACGCGGAAGGCCGTAGCCCTGCCCGATGGGGTGGACCTGCCGTACAGCCAGTCGGACCCGGATAGTCGAACGAATACCGACCGAGACCTTTTCACGCTTTTCAGTCGCGGCAGCCTTCGGTTCGAAAACGACGCAGAGATCGGCCTCTCGTTGCTGCACGTCGATGGCAAAAAGGGGGTTGCGCCCGAGAGTCATCTCAATCCCGAGGTGGACCGCGTGCGCTTCTGGCGCTATCCGACCTGGCGAAACACCATGCTCATCTTCAACGGCGCGATGGGGCTCGGGGAAGGCGGGCGTCTGCGCGGGGCCGTCTGGGGCAGCCGCTTCCTGCAGACCATCGAGCAGTTTACGTCCGATGCTTACGACCGGATCAGCGACCGAGAAGAGGATGAAGATGCCACCTTCGGCTCTCGGATCATTTATCGGCGACTTCTGGGGGAAGGCGCGCTCAGCCTCTCCCTGAACGCGCTCACCTCCACCCACCGCCAGCGTGACGCGGCGTTTGATGATGCCGGACGGCTTGACCTCGGCCCGCGCCTGGTCTACCGGCAGAACATTTACAGCTTCGGCTCGGAATACGACATTCGGTTCGGCGAACGCTTCGACCTCGTCGTCGGCGCCAGCCTCGACGGCATCGCGACGCCGCGCACCGGGGACAAACCGCCCCGCGCGCCCACTTTCGATTACGGCGTCACCTCGGGGGTGGTCTATACGCTGAGCCAAAGGCTCTCGCTCAAAGCGTCTGCCGGGCGCAAGGTGCGCTTCCCCACCTTGCGCGAGCTTTTCGGAGCGGCGCTCCGGCGTTTCCTCGTGAATCCGAATCTCAAACCCGAATCTTCCTTCCTCGGGGAGACGGGGCTGGTTTTGCATTCGGAAAAAGTGGCCGGCGAGGCCATCGTCTTCCTGAACCGCACCTTCGACACCATCGACCAGCGACGGACGGCCGACGGACGGCGACAACGCATCAACCTCGACGGCAGCCGGGTGTACGGCATCGAGTTGGTGGGAACGACGACCCTCGTGCCCCGGTGGACGCTTCAGGGCCATGCCACGTGGATGAGGACCCGCGCCTTCGTCGATGACGGCCCCGACCGTCCGCTCGTAGAAAAACCGGAGTGGCTCAGCACCCTGACGCTGACGTACAACGCCCCGTGGGGGCTCTCCCTCACGGCGCAGTCCGTCTATACGGGCCGCGCCTATGCGCTCGACGAGGACAATACCCTCGAGCCTCTGCCGACTTCTCTGGTGCTCAACGGGCGACTGGCGTATCGCCTGTTTCTGCCCCGGCGTAAGATCTTTGCCGAGTTCTTCGTTCGTGCCGAAAACGTGACGGACGAAGCGAGCCTTCCACAACTGGGACTACCCGGCCCGGGACGTGAGATACGCGGCGGCGTCAGCATTTCCCTGTGAGCTCGCTCTTTGAGCGATGGAGAGCGGCATGCCGCGGCCCGCAGGCGCGACCGGACCCATAGGCGCCTCCACTCAGAGCGAGTAGACCATGGAGGCCATGAAGTCCGTCACGCTCTTTCGCCTGTCCTCGATCAATTCGATCAATTCCTGCGTAGTGGCTTCGGAAGAGCGCGCAAGGATGCGGAGCGCCGTCTTGGCTTCGAAACGCAGGTTGGTGTCCCCGGGGCTCATGCACAATTGTTCGGTAGCCGAGGCCGCTACGGATACGGCCAGGGCGATGACCCGAAGCTTCGGATCTTTGATGTGGCCGGGCATCAGGTACGAGCGGACGACCTGTACCACCGTCGGCGGAAGATGCCAGTGATCGACGGCCATGCCGCCGAGCAACGAGTGGTCTACGCCGAAGAGCGCACGCTCGGCCTCGGCCGTCGGCATAGTCCCCGGCGCGCAGCCCCGCCAGAGACGTTCGTATTCAGCGGGTCGATTGTGGAGCAATACGAGACGACCTGAAGCATGGAGGATCCCGGACGTGAACGCGATTTCGCGGTACGGAATTTTCAGGTAACGGGTCAGTTCGAGCGCATAGGAAGCCGTTCCCACACTCGCCTGCATGATTTGCTCGAAGATATTCGCCTGCCCCCGGGTCTTGACGACGTCCCGGAGGCTCATCATCGCGGAGGCGAGGACGATATTGCAGACCTCCAGGAAGCCGAGCAGGCGCACGGCCTTGGCGACATCGCTCACGTGCCGACGGATGCCGAAGTAGGCGGAGTTGATCCGCTTCAAGACCGAAGCGGCCATCACCGGGTCGTTGTGGATGATCTCGGTGAGTCTCGGGGTGTCGGGGATGTCGGTTTGCTCGGAAAGGAGCGTGGACACTTCATTTACCGTCCGGGGCAGAGGAGGGAAGCGCAGATCGAGATCGGGCAATGTCTTCTTGCGCTCTGCCTTCAAGGACGTTCTTGTCGGGGTAGTCATTTTGCTTCCCGGCGGGCGCCGTGGCACTGAAGCCGCCATTCAATAGAGTGAGAAGAATTATGGTGGCGGGAGCGGTGTATGAGTGAGGGATCTCTCGTACCTGTCAAGCAAAGAAACGGGTGGGGCCGATACTTTTATCGGCGGATAAGGAGAATAACTAAGCGACCCCCGTGTTCATCTTTTCGGAACGAACCCGAAACTGGCTGTAAGCCCGGGGCGGGGCGGCGAAGAGACGGGACGTGTCCGCCCATGTTTCCTTGAAAAGGGCGCTTTTGCGGTAGTGATCGAGAGCTTCAGGTCCGGTCCAGTGGCTGTAGGTCGTAAGGATGTTGGGATATCGCACGTCCCGCCAGAGTTCGAGGTGGAGGCAGCCGTCGAAGGCCTGGATGCGGGGGGCAACCCTTGAAAAGAGAGCGTGGAAATCTTCCACCCGGTCAGGGTGGAAGGTCATGCGGACGAGGCGGATGAGCACGAGTGCGACGTGGATTCGGTGAGGAAGCTTGTGGACGGTTCGAAGATACCCGGAGCCGGTCCTCACGCACAACCGTTTCCGAGCAAAAACTGCCCGACGGGGCAGGAGAGGCACCGCCCGTTCCGGCATCGCGTGCGGTAGAGTTGGTGCAGACCCTGCGTCTGGAGGGCGTCTCCGGGTGTTGCGCCGAGCGCGTCGAACCGGCGGGTGACTTCATTCTTTTCCGGGGGGAGCGCGCGCATGACGTCGAAGATCCGCGCTTCGAGGGCCGGGTCGCCGCGCTGATCGGCGAGAAGGAGCAGGACCGGCAGGGCGGCGTTGACGAGCATCGCATCCACGCGGGATGCGCCGAGGGAGGGGTTGCGGGGTCGCGCGGGCCTCTCCAGGCGGACGTGGCGGTCCCAGAAGGAGGGGGGACGGACGAAGAGCGCGCTTCGAAGCGCAGCCGCCGGTGCGGGGGCGTCGAGCGCGGTGAGGAGGGCGCCGAGGGGGTCGTGGCGAAGGAAGGACCGGAGGAGCGCCGTTCCCTGGGCGATACGGAGGGGGGGGAAGTTGGCCGGG
>JALSSK010000130.1 GCA_026984335.1 Rhodothermales bacterium | reverse complement strand
GCTTCAGACGCTCCGCCGCGACGTCGCCCGCGCCCTCCGCCGCACGCAGGACCACATGACCCGCCTCCACCTCGAAGACGTGGTCGCCCGCATCGACGAGATCCTCGACACGGACGATTGATCCCGACGTAACGTTCGAGCGAAGGCATCCGGGGTTCGGGATGCGAGGCATCACGCTTCGCACCTCGAACCCCGGTTTTTTTGGGGGATGCCACGGACCGGCGCCTTCGACCCGCGCGAGAAGCCTACGCACGCCCTCCGCGTACGCGTGGACGAGTACGGGCGCGGTCACCTCGTCGGGACGCGCAAGCTCTGAGGCCCGTCCCTTACGCGCGCCGAGCACTAAGCGCCCGCAGGCTCGGCAAAACGATTCGGTCGCTCTGAGATTGATGCCCCGTGACTCCCGAGAGATAAGCGGAAACGATTGCAGCCATGAAAACCTTCACTGCCGTCATTGAAAAAGACAAAGATACCGGTCTTTACGTAGGCTACGTGCCCGGCTTTCCCGGAGCGCATCCTCAGGGTGAAACCCTTGACGAACTACGCCGGAATCTGAAAGAAGTGATCGAAATGCTGCTCGAAGAGGATGTGCCGCCGGTTGAAACCGAGTTTGTGG
Source organism: Rhodothermales bacterium (assembly GCA_026984335.1). Taxonomy (GTDB): domain Bacteria; phylum Bacteroidota; class Rhodothermia; order Rhodothermales; family ISCAR-4553; genus JALSSK01. The sequence goes on along the minus strand of JALSSK010000130.1, from coordinate 3,282 downwards.
GCACGCAACAGATCATCGTGGCGTAGTCATGGGGGACATGCACGATCCTCCGCCGCGTCATTCCCGGAGCGCCGCCCACAGCCGGGCCTTCTCGAGGTGCGTTTTGCCGGTGAGGGGGCTCGGGTCCTCGAAGGAGACGCTCGCGCCGGCGGCGGGGCGTTCGAAGGCATAAATCAGCGCGGTGCACCGGACGTCATCCGGGCGGGGGCGCGCGCCGATGGACGGCGGCAGGGCGTTCATCCCGCCGGCGAGCCACGCCCGCCCCTCACGCACGCCGACCTCCACGTCCGCCTGCGTGAACGGGTGCGGGGTGACGACGAAAACGAGGACGCGGAAGTGGCCGGGCGTGCCCCGGAAGAGCGCCTTGAAGTATTCCGTCAGCGAGAAGCGGTTCATCGCGCGGACCGCCATCGACCAGCGATCCGGCGCTTTTTTGGGCGTTCCGTCCGGGTAGATCTGCTCCAGACGGGCGACGAGCGCGAAGCCGCCCGGCACGGCATAATAGCTTCGTTCGCCGTAGCCCGCCGCTTCGAGCGCGGCCTCCAGCCGGTCGGCGAGGGCCTGCAGGGTGGGAGTCGGCGCGTCGCGGGTGAGGAGGTCGAGGCCCACGACGGTGAAGGCGGAGGCTTTCGGCGGGGGCCAGGGGAAGGCGGGGAAAGCCTCCTCGGCGCGTTCCGCTGAGGCGTCGGCTGCATCGAAGCCGAAGTAATGCGAGGTCGAAGCCGAGGCTTGGTCCCATCCTTCCCGGATGGCGTTCAACCGAAGCGGGAGGGCGGGATGCGTCGGACGCGCGCGGGCGACGGCGAGCGTGTCCATCCCGGCGACGGCCTGGCGTTTCGAGGCGCGGAGGCGGGCCAGCACATAGCCCGAGAAGTCGTCGGCTTCGAGCTCCTCGAGGGGGCGCTCGGGAGCCGTGTCGAGGCTGTGGTTCAGGAGGAGGTGGCCGATCTCGTGGGCGAGCGCGCGCACGGCGGCCCATCCCGCATCGTCGTCGGCTCCGGCGGACCGGATGAAGAACTGGTTGTACAGCAGCAGCCGCTTGCCGTCGCTGAGCACGGCGGAAACGTTCGGCACGTTCGCGGCCGTCACGGTGAAGTTCTGCGGGAGGCGGACGACGTTCAGGATGCGATCCACCACTTCTTCCGCCTCCCGGTCGGCGGAGAAGGAATAGACGGCATCCTCGAACGGTCGGCCGTAATAATTGCAGAAGGCGTCGAGCGTCACGCGATCCTGCGCGAGCGCCGCCGAGGCGGTCAGAAGTCCGATCCAGAGGCAGGTCGAGAGGGGCTTCATACGGTTGTTCGGTTGAGGGAGGATAAGGAACAGGCGCCCGGACCGGCTCAGTTCGTGTACGTCACGCGGCCCATTTGCACGAGCTGTCCCCAGGCATTCTGCCCCCATATGACGCCGTCGTGGTCCACGGCGTAGGTCAGCCCCGTCAGGCCCATGAGGTTCAGATAGGCGGCCACCGTCGGGTTGTCGGACTGGAGGACGTAGAGCCAGGCGATGCGCGGGTCGTTCGAGGGCGCCTGCCTGCCGACGTTGATCGTCGCGCCCAGGTAGTTCATCATGATGTCGCCGCCGGCAGTGACGAAGGAGACGCTCCCATCCTGAAACGTGCACCGGGCGACGAAAGCATGGCCGGGGGGCTCCGCCGGAAACGCATCCTCACCGATCACCTCCGGGTGCTCTCGCGTGTCGGCGCGACGTTCGCGGGGCGGCGGGTCGTCCGTACGGGCGGCGGAGGAGGCAGGGTCGGCGTCCCGGCTGTTCTGGTCGCGGGATTCGACCCACCCGTTGGCGATGGCGGCGAGGCGCGCGGATTTGGGCGGGTGCGTGGCGCTGCCGCCCTCGCTCGTCATGGTTTCCATGGCGGCCTGCGCCTGTTCGAGCGTCGCGCTCATCTTATAGAGGACGTACCCGGAGAAGCGGTCGGCCTGAAGCTCGGTTTCCGGGCGGCTGCCTCCGGCTTCGAGGGTGTGCCCGGAGAGGTGGTGCCCGATCTCGTGGGCGAGGATGCTGATGGCGGCCCAGTCCGTGTTCGTGGTCTGCCGCACGCGCTCCATGAACGTCTGGTTATAGAGAATCAGCCGCCTGGTGTCGCGGATGACGGCGGCGGCGTTGGGCACGTTGGCGGCCTTGATGGTGAAGTTCTGCGGCAGTCCGGTGAACTTCATGATGCGGGCGATCGCCTGCTCAGCCTCCTGGTCGGAGCCGAAGCCGTACAACTCGCCCGAGATCGTGTCTCCGTAATAACTGCAAGCCTCGCCGATCACGATGCGTTCCTGAGCGACGGCGGAAGAGGTCGTGCAGACGAGGAATGCCAGCATGGCAAGGGTCGGTTTCATAACGGGGATCCTCAATAAAAGAACGATGCGTATGCGTGCGAACGGACGGGGCGTGCGGGAAGGAACTGCCGAAAAAATTACCGCCGCCGGAATGGATGGGTTCAATCTAAATATTTTTGTTTTAATAAGCTACGTCGGAGAAAAAGGTCTATGCAGGGCCGGAGATGAACGGTCGGAAGGCGGGGCTCCTTTGAAGCTCCTTCGTTCGGATGGGGGATGAGGGCGAGTCGGCCGGTCCATCCCTGAGGCCGTTTCACCCCGGAGACGTCGGCGGCGTCTTCGGGCGGCTCACGAAGAAAAAGCCGAGCACGCCGCCGACGAGCCCCTGCAGGGGACCGAGCCAGAGGTTCGAAAGCTCCATCAGTTCAAGCTGGGAGAGGGGCGAGAACGGGCTCAGAAGCACCGTCAGGCTGACGATGACGAGGTAGGCCGCCGAGAGAAGGAACGCCACCCGAAACGCGAAGGGATCGACGGTGGCCTTCGGGTCGCTGCGGCCCATCGCATCGGAGACCACCACGCCGGCGATGAGCGAGAGCGACGGCATGATCGTGGGCAGAAACCAGCTCCAGGCTTCCCGGGTCTGGTCGCCGTAACGCCCGAAAAAGGTCTGCAACAACAGGAGGAGGAAAAGGAGTCCGGCGGCGACGAACCAGAGCGTAGCCAGGCGCTTCTGAGCGCGCGTTTTCGTGAGCATGACGCGTTCCGGGAGGATCCGAAAAGGCGGGCGAGGGATGCGGCAGGTCCGGAGATGCGCCGGGAAAAGGCGAGGACCACTGCGCCGAACGAAGGGAAGCGGTGTAAACGATACTGTTTTTTCACGAAAGACGCCACATGCCCGCCGGTCTCGACAGGACGCCGCGGGGTGCGTATACTGACGGTTCACCCGAACGAGATGCCATGCAGCCTCCCACCGTAGACGCGCGCCGTAAGTGGA
>JALSSK010000129.1 GCA_026984335.1 Rhodothermales bacterium | reverse complement strand
CTGCGCCTGCTCAACGGCGCGAACCCGCCCGCCGCCCCCACCCTCGCCTAGCCCCCTGTCCGTCCCCCGAAAGACGCCCCCCCTCCTATCCATCTCACGCCTCCCCCGCTCTTGAAAAAAGGAACCGAAGTCACCCTCGACATCGAAAAGTTCGCCGACCGGGGCAAGTCGCTTGCCCGCCGGGACGGATACGTCGTCTTCGTGGCCGGGGCCGTCCCGGGCGACCGCGTGCGCGCGCGCGTCTTCAAACGCAAGAAGAACTATGCCGAGGCGCGCCTGCTCGAAGTGCTCACGCCGAGCCCGCTGCGCACCGAACCGCGCTGTGAATATTTCGGCGTATGCGGCGGATGCAAATGGCAGCACGTCGATTATGCCGCGCAATGCGAGGCCAAGCGGCAGAGCGTCGCCGAGGCGCTCGCGCATCACGGCGGCTTCCCGGACGTGGACGTGCAGCCTACGCTCGGCGCGCCGGAGACGTATTGCTACCGGAACAAGATGGAGTTCTCTTTCAGCGCCGAGCGCTGGCTGACGCCCGACGAGATCGCCTCCGGACAGCGTTTCGACACCGGCTTCGCCCTCGGCCTTCACGTGCCCGGCAGCTTCAACAAGGTGCTCGACCTCCGCGCGTGCTATCTCCCGTCCGAGCTGAGCGTGCGGATCGTCAACGGCGTGCGGGCGTTCGTGCGCGGGCAGGGATGGAAGCCGTGGCACATCCGGCGGCACGAGGGCTTCCTCCGCCACCTCGTCCTCCGGCAGGGCGCCCACACCGGCGAGGTGATGGTCAACCTCGTCACGAACGGCTTCGCCGAGGAACGCATGGCCGCGATGGCCGGCTACCTCCGCGACGCCTTTCCGGAAGTGACCACCTTCGTCAACACCATCAACACGGGTGTGGCGCAGACGGCCTTCGGCGAGGCGATCCACACGATCTTCGGCCCCGGGGTCATCCACGACCGGATCGGGCCGCACCGCTTCGAGATCGCGCCGAATGCTTTTTTTCAGACGAATACGCGGCAGGCCGAGCGGCTCTACGAGACCGCCCGCGACTTCGCCGACCTCCGCCCGGACGACCTGCTGTATGATCTGTATTGCGGCGCGGGAACGATCTCGATCTTCGTCGCGGACCGGGTGCGGCACGTCGTCGGCGTAGAGCTCATCGAGGAGGCCGTCGAGAATGCGCGGGCGAACGCGGCGGCCAACGGCGTCGAGAACGTGACGTTCGCCGGCGGCGACCTCATGCGCATGTTCACGCCCGCCTTCGTCGGGACGCACGGGCGGCCCGACGTGCTCATCGCCGATCCGCCCCGCGCGGGGATGCACCGGAAGGTCGTCGAGCAGATCGCGCGTCTGAGGCCCGAGCGGTTCGTCTACGTGAGCTGCAACCCGCTCACGCAGGCCCGCGACCTCGCCCTCCTCCGCGACGTGTACGCCATCGAAACCGTTCAACCCGTGGACCTTTTCCCCCACACGCATCACGTCGAGAACGTGGTGAAGCTGCGAGCGAGGCCGGACGCATGAGTTCCGTCACGAAAACCGCTTTCGTCACCGGCGGCACCGGCTTCGTCGGCAGCCACCTCGTCGAGGCGCTCCGGGCGCGGGGCTACGGCGAGGTGCGGTGCCTCGTGCGGAGCCGCCTCAAATGGCTCGAGGGGCTCGAGGTCGTCCCTGTGCGCGGCGACCTCGGCGATGCGGAGGCGCTCCGCGCGGGCGTGCGCGGGGTGAGCCACGTCTTCCACGTCGCCGGGCTGACGCGGGCGCAGACGTGGGAGGCCTTCGAGGAAGCCAACGTCCGGGGCACGCTTCGCCTGCTCGAGGCCGTCCGCGCCGTCAACCCGGGCGTGGCGAAGGTGCTCGTCACGAGCAGCCTGGCCGCCGTCGGAGCCGCCGACGTGCCCGTCGCCGACGAGACCACGCCGCTCCGCCCGATCAGCCGGTACGGCAAGAGCAAGGCGATGATGGAAGAGGCGCTCGCGCCGCATCATGCCGAGTTGCCCCTCGTCGTCGTGCGCCCGCCCGCCGTCTACGGGCCGCGCGAGACGGACATCCTCACCTTCTTCCGGACCGTCAACCGGGGCCTCTGCCCCGTCATCGGCGACGCCGACCGGCCCGACCTCAGCCTCGTCCACGTCCGCGACCTCGTGCGCGGCATGATCGACGCCGCCGAGCATCCCCGCACCGCCGGCGAGACGTACTTCGTCGGCAGCGAGGCGCAGTATGCGTGGAACGAGGTGAAAGCCGCCGCGACGGCCGCGCTCGGGAAGAAGGCGCTCACGATCCCCGTGCCCGGCCCGCTCGTCGAGGTGATCGGCGCGGCGGCCGAGATCGGCGGCAAGCTCTTCGGCGCTTATCCGCCGCTCAACCGCGAGAAAGCCCGCGAGATCCGCCGCGCCTGCAAGATGTGCTCGGTCGAAAAGGCCCGCCGCCACTTCGGCTACCGGCAGACGGTCTCCCTCGAAGACGGCATCCGCGAGACCATCGCGTGGTACCGCGCCGAAGGGTGGCTGCGGTGATCGGGTGGCTGCGGTGATCGGGCAAAGGGTTCGACGACGAAGGAGGGGCTAGGCCGCCCGGGACGCGCTTCGAGGCGCGGAGGGGCGGGAAGCCCGCTGCCGGGGCCCCCGATCCCGCTCTCGGAAGGACGCGTCCCCTTCCGCCTCGAGGTGAAACTGGGCGACCTGCCGCTGCATCTCGGCCATGAGCTCGTCCATGGCTTCGGCGACGGCGGCGATCTGCTCGATGCCCTCGGCCGAGGACTGCGAGGCGGACGAGACGGCTTCGATGATGCGTGCGATCTCTGCGCTGGTGGCCGCCTGCTGATCGCTCGCCGAGGCGATCTGGTCGATGTACACGCCCACCTGCGCGGCCTGCTCGACGATCTCCTGGAGCGCCTCACCGGCCTGGTTCGCCAGTTCCAGCCCCTGCGTCATCTCCTCCTGCCCGCTCCGGGTCAGGCGCACCACGCGGTCCACCTCGCCCTGGATGGTCTTGATCATGTCGTCGATCTGCCCGGTGGCGTCGGTCGTGCGTTCGGCCAGTTTGCGCACCTCGTCGGCCACCACGGCAAAGCCGCGCCCGTGCTCGCCGGCGCGCGCCGCCTCGATGGCGGCGTTGAGCGCCAGCAGGTTCGTCTGCTCCGTGATCTCGGCAATGAAGGAGACCACGTTGCCGATCTCCCGGCCGGCCTCCCCGAGCTTTTCGACGGCTTCCATGGACACGGCGCTCGTCTCCGCGATGCGACGGATCATGTCCTGCGTCCGCGTGACGACGGCTTCTCCCTTTTGCGCGCGTTCCCGGCTCCGGGCCGCCGCCGTCGCCGTCTCGGCGGCCACGCTCGCGGTCTCCGCAATCGTGAGGTTCATCTCTTCGGCGGCCGCGGCGATGTCGGCCGCCTGCATCGACTGGGCGCGGACCCCGTGGGCCAGGCTTTCGGTCGAATTCCGGATCTGCTGCGAGGAGGCAGATACGTCCGCAGTGGACGTATGGACCTGTTGAAGCATGTTCCGCACGTTGGATACGGCCTGGTTGAAGCCTTCGAACAGCCGCCCGATCTCATCGTCGCGCGCGGCCTCGAGGGCCACCGTCAAATCCCCCGAGGCGAAGCGGTTCATCTTGTCCAGCATCTCATTGACCCGGGCTTCCAGATAGACCTGCTGCGCCTGCACCTCCCGTCGGGCCTCGTCGGCCGCTTGGCGGGCCGCGGCTTCGGTGGCCTCGCTCTGGCGCCGGACCTCGTCCATCGCCGCTTTCAGACGCTCGATCATCAGGTTGAACGTCCGCGCGAGATGGCCGAGTTCGTCCTCGCGCTCGACGGCAATGTGGGTGTCCAGACGGCCGGCCACCACCTCCTGCGCCGCTCGTTCCAGACGCGCCACGGGGCGTTTGATGCTCCGCGTGATCCCTACCGAAAGCAGAACGCCGAAGCAAAGAGCGCCCGCCAGCAGGATCAGCGTGAGCACCATCGTGTGACGCCGCGAGGCCTCCGCGCTCTCAAGAAATGCGGCGGCTTTCTCGTGGGCAAAGTCGCTGAGCGCCGACATCTTCCGTTCCACGAGGGTTACCTGAGCCGCGCCCTTGCCCCGGGTGATCGCGGCGGCTTCGTCCTCGTTCCCCGCCCGCTTGAGCCGGATCACCTCGTCGCGGATCGGCTTCCAGTCGTCAAAAGCGGCCATCGCCGCCTCATACATGGAAGGATCTCCGAGAAACCGCTCTTTGATGACGGCAAAATTCGCCGCGGCTTCCTTCTCGCAGGCCGCTATGATCTCCTGATAGGCGTCGAGATCCCCCGCATCCTTCGTCAGGGCGATGTCCTTCATGGCCCGGTGGATCTTCAGCACGTTTTTCTCGACTTCCAGAACGGCGTTGCTCACCGTCATCGGATGATCGTACAGGTCGCGGGTCAGACGCGCGAGATCGTTCATCCGGCTTAGCGAAAACAGCCCGTTTGCGCAAAAAAGAAGCAACAGGACGGCAAAGCCCAGCGCCAGGCGATGAGCAATTCTTATCGACTTCATCACACGGAAGGGGTTTCCCTGAGTAAACTGTGGCGGCGTAAATAAACGGTGGCGGCGTGAGTAAGCCGTGGTGGTGTGCCGGTGTTATCGGAACACTTCGAGCGATCTTAACTACCTGATTTCACAGCCATACGTCATCCTCCCGCTTTCATGGGCCGAAGCTTGCCCCGCATCCCGCCCCCCGAGGCCGTCATCTTCGACCTCGACGGCGTCCTCATCGACTCGGAGCCGCTCCACGAGGAGGCCGAGCGCATCGTCTTCGCCGCGCACGGCCTCGAGGCGCCGCCTTCGGTCTTTCGCGAAATCAAGGGGCGCACCACGCGCGAGGCGTTCGCGCACCTGTTCCGCGCCTGCGCCGCCGACGGTCTCGACATGGACGCGCTCATCGCCGAGAAACGTCGGATTTTCCTCGATCTGCTTCGTGAGGTGCGCCCGATCCCCGGCGCGCTCGCCTTCGTCCGGCGGGCCGCCGAGCGGTGCGGACGCCTCGGGCTGACCACCTCCTCGGACACGGCCACGCTCCGCCTCGCCTTCGACACGTTTGCCCTCCATCCCTACTTCGACGCCGTCGTCACGGCCGCCGACGTCGCGCGCGCCAAGCCCGACCCCGAGCCGTACCGGCTGACGACGGAGCGCCTCGGCGCACGCCCGGCGCGAACGCTCGTCATCGAGGACTCGACGAACGGCGTGCGCTCGGCCGTCGCCGCCGGGTGCCGCGTCGCCGGGCTGACCTCCTCCTTCGACGCCGAAGCGCTCCGCAGCGCCGGCGCGCACCTCACCGTCGCTTCCTTCGACGAGCTGGCCCGTCGTCTCGGCTGGTGAGGACGACCGGCCCGCCGTCCGCCATCGAGCGCCGAGACGTGGAAACGCGCGAGCCGAAACGGGCGAAGGCCTCTCCTTTCTTCGTGATTCTTCGATTTCGGGTGGTATCCTTCCCGGCGACGGAATCCTTACCTTGGGGGCATCGTACGGTAGTTTCGCAGATCTGAAGATTCTCCCACCAAACCGACTTTCGTTGTGAGTACGCTTGGGTTCAATACCGGATACATCGAAGAACTCTATCGTCAATACCTGGCCGATCCGGAGAGCGTCAGTGAAAGCTGGCGCGAGTTCTTCGCCGACTATCGCCCCGACGATTCTTTCGTTGCGGCGCGGAGCGTGGAGGAGCAGCCGGCCGTGACCGAGGTGGCCCCGCCCGTGGCGCGCCCGCCCGAGCGAGGCGACGGCGCGGTGCAGGAGCCGGAGGTCCCCGCCGTTCCCCTCCCCGAAGGCGCCGAGGTGAAGCCCCTGCGCGGGGCCGCCGCCCGCATCGCGGCGAACATGGAGGCCAGCCTCAAGGTGCCCACCGCCACCTCCGTGCGCACCGTTCCGGTCAAGCTCATCGCCGAAAACCGGGCGCTCATCAACGACTATCAGCGCCACGTCGGCGGCGACAAGGTCTCCTACACGCACATGATCGCGTGGGCCATCGTGAAGGGCCTCAAGGCGTATCCGAACCTGAACACCATCTTCCGCCGCGAGGACGGCGCGCCCCAGCACGTGATCCCGAAGCAGGTCAACCTCGGCCTCGCCATCGACGTGGAGCGACGCGGCAAGCGCACGTTGCTCGTGCCCAACATCAAGGGCGCGGACCGGCTGACCTTCGCGCAGCTCATCGGCCGGTACAACGACCTCGTCCGCCGCGCCCGCACCAACAGCCTCGACCTCTCGGACCTCGAAGGCACGACGGCCACGCTCACCAACCCCGGTATGATCGGGACGGTGCTCAGCGTGCCGCGCCTGATGCAGGGGCAGGGCGTCATCGTAGGCGTCGGCGCCATCGGGTATCCGACCGAGTACTATGCCATCCCCCCCGACCTCATCGGCAAGACCGGCATCTCGCAGGTGATGAGCATCACCTCGACGTACGACCATCGCATCATTCAGGGCGCCGAGAGCGGCGCGTTCCTCAAGTACGTCGAAGAACTCCTCCTGGGCCGGCACGACTTCTACGAGGAGATCTTCGGGCATCTGAACATCCCCTACCAGCCCTACTCTTTTGCGAAGGACAACACGCCGCAGGTGGGCCGGGCGCCGTACGACGCCGGGATGGACCTGGTGCACAAGCAGGCCCGCGTGCTCCAGCTCATCCGCGCCTACCGCGTGCGCGGCCACCTTCAGGCCGACGTCAACCCGCTGGGATACCAGTGGGCGTACCACCCCGAGCTCGACCCCGCCCGGTACGGGCTGACCATCTGGGACCTCGACCGCGAATTCGTCACGGGCGGGCTCGGCGGATCGGACGTGCTGCCGCTGCGCGAGGTGCTCGACATCGTGCGGAAGACGTACACACGCAAGGTCGGCATCGAATTCATGCACATCTCCGACCCGGGGGAGAAGCGGTGGCTTCAGGAGCGCATCGAGCCGGTGCGCGGCGTCGAGCCGATCTCGCAGGCGGCCAAGCTGCGCATGCTTCAGAAGCTCAACGCCGCCGAGGCCTTCGAGACGTTCCTCCACACGAAGTACATCGGCCACAAGCGGTTCTCGCTCGAAGGCGCCGAGACGGTCATCCCCATGCTCGACATGATCCTCTCCGACGCCGCCGATCAGGAGGTGCACGAGGTGGTCATCGGCATGGCGCACCGGGGGCGGCTGAACGTGCTCGCCAACATCATGAACAAGCCGTACGAGGTGATCTTCTCCGAGTTCGAAGGCAACCTCGACCCGAACACCATGCAGGGCTCGGGCGACGTGAAGTATCACCTCGGCGCGCGCGGGGTGCACCAGGCGCCCAGCGGCGCGACGATCGACCTGACGCTGGCTTCGAACCCGAGCCACCTCGAAGCCGTCAACCCGGTCGTCGAGGGCATGGTGCGGGCCAAGCAGGAGCGGCTCCGCGAACGGAAGGTCGAAGCGCCGACGGGGGACTATCACGACGCCGTCATCCCCGTGCTCATCCACGGCGACGCCGCCTTTGCCGGGCAGGGCGTCGTCGCCGAGACGCTCAACCTGAGCCAGCTCCCGGGCTATCGCACCGGCGGAACCATCCACATCGTCATCAACAACCAGATCGGCTTCACCACCGGCCCGCAGGACGCCCGCAGCTCCACGTACGCCACCGACGTCGCCCGCATGATCCAGGCCCCCATCTTCCACGTCAACGGCGACGACCCGGAAGCCTGCATCCGCGTGGCCCGCCTGGCCCTCGACTACCGCCAGGTCTTCAACAAGGACGTCGTCATCGACATGCTTTGCTACCGCGTGCGCGGCCACAACGAGGGCGACGAACCGACGTACACGCAGCCGCTCCTCTACCGGAAGATCGAGGCCAAACGTTCGGTCCGGAAGATCTACACCGAACTGCTGCTCCGGCGCGGCGACATGAAGCCGGAAGAAGCCGAGCGGATGCTCGACGACTACCGCGCCCGCCTGCAGGAAGCCTTCGCGCGAACGAAGGCCCTCGAAGCCAAAGAGGAAGACCGGGCGGCCCCGCCTCCGGAGCAAAAGCCCCGCCCCGCCCCGACGGCGGTGGACACGCGCGCGCCGCGGGAAGCGCTCGAAGCCATCGTGAAAGCGCTGACGCACTTCCCGGACACGTTCCACATCCACAAAAAGCTCCTCCGGCAGTTTCAGCGGCGCGAGAAGCTCTTCTTCGAAGAGCGGCGGATCGACTGGGGGCTGGGTGAGGCGCTGGCCTTCGGCTCGCTCCTGATCGAAGGCACGAAGGTGCGCCTGAGCGGGCAGGACTCGCGGCGCGGCACCTTCAGCCACCGCCACGCCGTCCTCTACGATCAGGAGACGGGCCAGGAGTACATCCCGCTCAACCACATCCGCGAGGGGCAGTCCGAGCTGACCATCTACGACAGCCTCCTCTCGGAGTATGCCGTCTGCGGCTTCGAGTATGGCTTCTCCGTGGCCGATCCCCGCGCGCTCGTGCTCTGGGAAGCGCAGTTCGGCGACTTCGCCAACGGCGCGCAGATCATCTTCGACCAGTTCCTCTCGGCGGCCGCCGAGAAGTGGGGGCAGCAGAGCAGCCTCGTCCTCCTCCTGCCGCACGGCTATGAAGGACAGGGACCGGAGCACTCCTCGGCCCGCCTCGAACGCTTCCTCCAGCTCTGCGCCGAAGACAACATGATCGTGGGCAACTTCACGACGCCGGCCAACTTCTTCCACGCGCTCCGGCGACAGGTCAAAAGCCCCGTGCGCCGGCCCCTCGTGGTGATGTCTCCGAAGAGCCTTCTGCGTCATCCGCTGGCCGTCTCCGACCCGGACGACTTCAGCGCGCAGGGCTTCCACCCGGTGTATCCCGCCGAGGCCGACCCCGCCACCGCCGAAAGGCTCCTCTTCTGCGGGGGCAAGGTGTATTATGACCTCCTCCAGGCGCTTCAAAAAAACGAGGACCGACGAGACAAGGTGGCCATTGCCCGCATCGAGCAATACTATCCGTTCCCCGAAGGCGAGATCCGCAGCCAGATGGAACGGTATCGGAACGTGAAGGACGTGGTGTGGGTGCAGGAAGAGCCGGCCAACATGGGCGCGTGGAGCTTCCTCCGCTACCGCCTCGACGGGCTGCTCGAAGCGCTCCACGGCGACTGCGAGCACCGCGTCGGCTACGTCGGCCGGCCCGCCAGCGCCAGCCCGGCCACCGGCAGCGCGCACGTGCATCAGGAAGAGCAGCAGGCCCTCGTCGCCGAAGCGCTCGGACTGTGAGGGGGAAGCGCCGAAACGACAGGGCCGTCCGGGCGGCATGCGCCCGGACGGCCCTCCCGGGAATGCCTCGATGAAGCAGCGTCAGCCCTCGTAGTGCGCCGCGCCGCGCCGGGCTTCAGGGACGGAAGCGCGGGCGGCCGGCGGACGGTCCGCCCGGGAGGCGGGCGAAGCGTCGTGCGACATCTTGAACTTGCCCACGGCCGAGATCAGGCTCGTCGTCAGGCGCGAGAGTTCCTTCGTGGCGCCGTCGATCTGTCCGATCTCCTGGACGACCTTCGCCGTATCCTCGGCGATCAGTTCGATGCTCCGCGCCATCTCGGCGCTCGTGGAAGACTGCTCTTCGGTCGCCGCCGCCATCTGATTGACCCAGTCGAGCACGCGCTCCACCTGATCGACGATCTTGTCGAGGGCGGCTCCGGCCTCGCCGGCCATTTCGCGGCCCCGGCGAACCTTCTCGTTGCCGGTGCGCATCGTCCGGACCGCCGCCGTGGTTTCGCGCTGCACGCTGTCGATCATCTCGGTGATCTGCCGTGTGGCGTCGGTGGTGCGTTCGGCCAGTTTGCGCACCTCGTCGGCCACGACGGCGAAGCCGCGTCCGTGCTCGCCGGCGCGCGCCGCCTCGATGGCGGCGTTGAGCGCCAGCAGGTTCGTCTGCTCGGCGATCTCCTCGATGACGGCCGTGATCTCGCCGATGCGCTGTCCCGAAGCGCCCAGTTCCTCGACGGCTTCCGCCGACTCGCCCACGAACGAGACGATCTCTTCGATCAGTTCGACCGTCCGCTGAACCACCGTGCGGCCTTCCTGCGCCAGGGCGCCGCTTTGCCCGGCGGCTTCGGCAGTGAACGTGGCCGTCTGCGCGTTCTCCGAGATGGTGTGCGTCATCTCCTCGATGGCGGCGGCCACCTCCTGCGACTGCGCCGTCTGCCCGCTCGTGCTCGAGGCCAGCGTCTCCGTCGAAGCGCCGATCTCTTCGACGGCGCTTGCCGTGCTCGAAGCCGCCTCGGCCACTTCCTGAATCAGCCCGCGGATGCGGCTCACGGCCCGGTTGAAGCCTTCATACAGGTGATCGATGACCTCCACCCGCGCGCTTCCCAGCTGCGCTTCGAGGTCGCCGTCGGCGAAGCGGTCCATGGCCGCAAGGATCTGCTCGACGCTGTGCGTCAGGTAGGCCTCCTGCTCCTGCATCGCCCGCCGGGCGCGCCGCGAGGCCATGCTCACCGACGACATGTCGGCCAGCAACCGCACCAGCACCTCCTCCTCTTCCGTGAAGGGCTCGTCGCCTTCCTCCCGGTCCGAGAGGTAAAGCGTGCCCAGCAGCCGGTTCCCGTGCCGGATGGGCACGGCCAGAAGGCTCTTCATCGGCGGATGCCCCGGCGGGAACCCTTCCGACGACGGATGCTCCGACATGTCCTCGAGCCGGAGCGCGCCCTTCATGTCGCGCAGGTGCCCGAGCAACCCCTTGCCCTCGGGGTAATGGCCGATCCGCGCGATCTCCGCCTCCGACATCCCCTCGGAGAGGAAGTCCTTCAGCTTCCCCTCCTCGTCGAGCACGCCGAAGGCCGCGTACTTCGCCGAAGCGATCTTTTTCGCGCCATGAAGGATGATGCGATGCCCTTCCCGGCTGTTCAGGTCTTTGTCGAACTCCCGCGCCGCATCGATGGCGGTCTCCAGCGCCAGCAGGCGCAGCTGCACGTGATGAGACATCTTGTTGAAACTTCGCGCCAGCCGCCCGATCTCGTCGTTGGGGCCGGGCTCGAGCCGGAGGTCCAGCTTGCCCCCGGCGATCTCCTCGGCCACCCCCGAAATCTTTCTCAGCCGTCCCGAGATCCGCCCGGTCAGGAAAAAGACCAGGAAGCCGGTGACGATCAGGCTGAAAAGGATGAACAAGATCATCGTCCGCAGGCTCTCGGTCACCGGAGCGAAGGCCACGTCCTTGTCGACCGTCAGGCCGAACACCCACGGGTATTCCAGCGCGCGCTTGTAATAGCCGAACCGCTCTTTCCCGTCCGCGCCGGGGAAGAAACCGACCACGCTCCCCTTCTTCGCGGCATCGAGCACGGGGCCGTCGTGGCGCACGTCCTCGTCTTTGGCGGAGCGCACCTCCCGGCCCTCCAGCGTCGCCATGAAGATGTGCGGGGCGTTCTCGTCGCCTTCCTCATTGAGCAACGCGTTGAGGTAATCGATGGAGACTTCGAAAGCCACCACGCCCAGCGTCTCGCCGTCCACTTTTACGGGTTGAAGCAAGAGTTGATGATAGTGGTCCTTTTCCTCGAAACCGAAAAAATCCGTGGTCACGGTGTGGTCGAGCGCTTCCTTGAAGAAGGGCGACTCGGAGAGGTCGTCGCCGAAATGACCGCTCGGCGAGAGGTCCGGGGTCCGGTTCGGGCTCAGGATGATCTCCCCTTCGTCGTTGGCCAGCATGATGTGGTGAAACGGCCCCCAGTGCGCTTCCTGATATTGCTGCAGCTGTCGCGCCGCCGCCGTCTCATACCGCGCGGGCACGCGGGACGCTCCGTACCGGGCCGCCCGTTCGACGTAGGCCCTCAGGTTGTCGTTTTGCGCCATCGCTACGGCGTTCCGCTTGATGAGCTCGTAAAAATCATCCACCCGTCCATCGACGATGTTCGCCTGCTGAACGAGTTGCTGTTCGATCTGATGTTCGAGGACGTTTGAGGTTTGACGCACGTTCATCAGGCCGATGGTGAGGATCGGACCGGCTACGAGAATACCGGCCGCGAGGGCAATCTTGTGCCTGATGCTATTGAAGTCGAAGAAGTGTTTGAGAACGTTCATAGCCGACGCTTTGATGAATGGACACAGAGGCTAAGGTTACCCGAGGCATCGGATATTTCAGCTTCGGCTTAAGAAAATACGTCTCTGCCCGGAGCACGGAAACGAAAAAAGGCCGCCCCGGACAGGGGCGACCTTTCGCATCTAAACGTTGGAGATCCGGCTCAGCTGCTCTCCAGGGCGTCGGCGCCGCTGGTGATCTCGATGAGTTCCTTCGTGATGGCGTCCTGGCGCGCCCGGTTGTACTTCAGCCGGAGGTCGCGGATCAGCTCTTCGGCGTTCGTGGTGGCGTTGTCCATGGCCACCATGCGCGCGCCCTGTTCGGCGGCGTTCGATTCGAGCAAGACGCGCCAGAGCTGATAGTTGAGATAACGCGGCACGAGCTCGTCGAGGATCGCGCGGGCGTCGGGCTCGAAGATGTAGTCCAGGGCCTGCCCTTCCTTCAGCTCGGCCCGGTGCTCGATGGTGCGTTCCATCACCGGCGTGGTGAACTGTTCCCCGCGCAGCGGCAGGAACGGCTCGGCGATGCGGTTCTGGGAGATCGTGTTCTTGAACTCGTTGTAGACGACCTCCACCACGTCCCACCGGTCTTCGAGGTAGCCGTCGATGACGAGGCGGACGACCTTCTGCACGGTGTCGAACGAGAGGTGATCGAAGACGCCCCGGAAGTCGCCCACGAGTTGGTAGCCGCGCTTCCGGAAGTGCTCGTGTCCCTTGCGTCCGATGCAGATCAGGTACAGGTTGCCCTGCTCGTGGATCTCCCGATACCGCTCCGCGATGGTCCGCTCGGCCACTTTGATGATGTTCGTATTGAAGGCGCCGGCCAGGCCCCGGTCCGCGGTGACCACCACCACGAGCGCGCCGTCGGTCTTTTCCCGCGGCATGAACAGGACGTGCGTCGCCGGGTCGATCTGGCTTTTGAGATGGCTGATGATCTCGCCGATCTTGTAGGCGTAGGGGCGGGTCTGGAAGATGCGTTCCTGGGCGCGGCGCAGCTTCGCCGCGGACACCATCTTCATGGCGCGCGTCACCTGCTGCGTGTTCTGCACCGAAACGATCCGGTTCCGTATGTCGCGAAGGCTTGCCATAAGGTAGAACCTAAAACGTGATGCGCGCCGGAGCCGGCTTCATGGGCCGCGCGGCGTCGCGGTTTCCGGCGCTTTACTTCTCCGAATACAGTTTGGCCAGATCCTCGGCCACCTTGCGGAAGACCTCGGCGACCTCGTCGCTCATCACGCCCGTTTCACGGATGGAGGCGAGCGCCTCGGCGTGCTGAAGCTTGAGCCGCTCATGGAAGTCGTTCTCGAAGTCCTTGACCCGGTTCACCGGCACGTCGTCGAGCAGGCCCTGCGTGGCGGCATAGATGATGGCCACCTGATGCTCGACCGGCATCGGATCGTACTGGCCCTGCTTGAGCACCTCGACGAGGCGCTCGCCCCGGAGCAACTGGCGCTGCGTGGCCGGGTCGAGGTCGGAGCCGAACTTGGCGAAGGCTTCGAGTTCGCGGTACTGCGCCAGGTCGAGGCGGAGCGTGCCGGCCACTTTCTTCATCGCCTTGATCTGCGCGTTGCCGCCGACGCGGCTGACCGAGATGCCGACGTTGATGGCCGGGCGCACACCGGCGTTGAACAGGTCGGCTTCGAGGTAGATCTGGCCGTCGGTGATCGAGATCACGTTCGTCGGGATGTAGGCCGAGACGTCGCCCGCCTGGGTTTCGATGACCGGGAGGGCCGTCAGCGAACCTCCGCCCTTGATGAGGTCCTTGATCGAGGCCGGCACGTCGTTCATCTGGCGGGCCACCTCGTCGCTGCCGTTGATTTTGGCGGCGCGTTCGAGCAGGCGGCTGTGGAGGTAGAACACGTCGCCGGGATAGGCTTCGCGGCCCGGCGGGCGGCGCAGGAGCAGCGACACCTGCCGGTAGGCGACGGCCTGCTTCGAGAGGTCGTCGTAGATGACGAGCGCGTGGCGGCCCGTATCCCGGAAGTACTCGCCGATGCACGCGCCGGCGTAGGGCGCGATGTACTGAAGCGGCGCCGGAGCCGAGGCCGGCGCGTTCACGATCACCGTGTAGGCCATCGCGCCGTTCTCTTCGAGGGCGCGGCGCACCTGCGCCACGGTCGAGTTCTTCTGCCCGACGGCCACGTAGATGCAGTAGACCGGGCTGTCGGTCTCGTGCGTCGATTTCTGGTTGATGATCGTATCGACGAGCACGGCCGTCTTGCCGGTCTGTCGGTCGCCGATGACGAGTTCACGCTGGCCGCGTCCGATCGGGATCATCGAGTCGATGGCCTTCAGCCCGGTCTGGAGGGGCTCTTTCACCGGCTCGCGATAAATGACGCCCGGCGCCTTGCGTTCGAGCGGCATCTCGTACTTCTCGCCGGTGAGCACGCCGAGCCCGTCGATGGGCGCGCCGAGCGGGTCGATGACGCGTCCGAGCATGCTTTCGCTCACCTCGATGGAAGCGATGCGCCTGGTGCGCCGCACCTCGTCGCCTTCCTTCACCGAATCGACTTCGCCGAAGAGCACCGCGCCGACGTTGTCCTCTTCGAGGTTGAGCACCATGCCCGTCACCCCGCTTCTGGGGAACTCGATCAGCTCGCTCGCCTGCACGTTCGACAGGCCGTAGATGCGCGCGATACCGTCGCCCACCTGGAGCACGGCGCCCACTTCATAGACGTCCGTTTCGGCTTCGAAGCCGCCCAGTTCGCGTTTGAGGACCGCCGTCACCTCGTCGGGTCGAATCGCCGTTGCCATGGTTGGTCTTGATCTAAAGGGTTGCTGGTCTTGAGAAACTTGCGGCTCCGCTCTTGCCGGTTCGCCCGGCCTTTGCTCAGTTGTTCAAAAAGGAGCCGTGTTCGAGTCGTTCGCGAAGGCTTTCGAGCTGATGCCGCACGCTGCCGTCATAGACGGTATCACCCACACGGATGACCACGCCGCCGATCAGTCCGGGCGCCTGTTCCACGTCCATGCGGATGCGCCGCCCGGTCATCTTTTCGAGCGCCTGCGCGAGCGCCCGCGCTTCGTCGTCCGTGAGGGGTTGCGCCGCCTTCGCCTTCGCCTCGACGATGCCGAGACGCTCGTCCCGGAGCGCGCCGTAGGCCTTCACCACCGTGGGGAAAAGAGCCTCGCGCCGCTTCTCGACGAGCAGCTGCAGAAAGCGGAGCGTCACCGGCTCGACGCGCCCGCCGAAGAGCTTCTCCACGACGGTCCGCTTCTTCTCGCGCGAGATGACGGGGCTCTCGAAGAACCGCCGCAGTTCCCGCGAGGCGGCGAGAGCGGCCTGGATCATAGCCACGTCCGCATCGACCTGCTCGACGCGACCGGCCGCTTCGGCGGCCTCATAGAGGGCCTGCGCATAACGCCGGGCAATGGTGATTTCGCTCATCGATTTTCACCAACGTCAAAACGTTCGAACGTCGCAACGTTGCTCATTCAGTTCTTGGGAAGCTCGTCGATGAACGCATCGACGAGCTTGCGCTGCCGCGCCGCGTCCAGGTTCTCGTGGAGAATCTTTTCCGCCGCCTTGATGGCCAGGTCGGCCACCTCGGCGCGGAGGGCGTCGAGGGCGCTCTGTTTTTCGCGCTCGATCTCGGCCTGCGCCTGTTCCTGCATCCGGCGGATCTGCGCGCGCGTCTTCTCGACCTCTTCGGTGCGCAGGTGCTCGGCGGCTTCGCGAGCTTGGCGCAGGATGCGCTGGGCCTCCTGCTCGGCTTCGCGGCGGGCGCGGTCATTGTCGGCCTGGATCTTTCGAGCTTCGGCAAGCGCCTGCTCGGCCCGCGCCATCGCCTCTTCGATCTTGCGTTCGCGCGTGTCGAGAGCCTTGAGGATCGGCCCCCAGGCGTAGCGACGCAAGAGCAAAAGCAAGAGCAAAAACGTGACCGTGATCCAGAAGATCAGGCCGACGTTCGGCGAGAGCAGCCCCGCGGCTAGGATGTCGTACATCGTTATTCCCTCTGCGAGAGTCGGTTAAAAACAGTGGGCGTCGGCCACAGGCGGAAACAGCTCCCCGAGAGGCGGTGAGGCCTGCCGGGGAGCTGCCGGCCCTGCCCGGAGGCAGGGGCCGGAGCGCTATGGTGCGGACGATGCGGTGTGCCGGGCGCGCTTACTTGATCGCCAGCAGCACGCAGATCACCAGTCCGAAAAGCGCCACACCCTCGATCAGGGCGGCGGCGATAATCATCGACGTGCGGATGTCGCCGGCGGCTTCGGGCTGGCGCGCCGAGCCCTCCATCGCGGGGCCGGCCAGCCGACCGATGCCGAGGCCTGCGCCGAGCGCAACGAGACCAGCGCCAATCCCTGCGCCGAGGTATGCTAAAGCTGTCGGTTCCATGGGTTCTCCTGTATCGTGGTGTTGGTTGACGGTACGGTTAGGGTGCTTCTATAACCACGCGCTCCGGGTCTAGCGAGCCGGAGCCGGCTCCGCCACAGCGGCGGGCGCCTGATCGCCGTCTTGCCCGACGAGGATCGGCGTGGGGTGTTCGAGGTTCGCGATGGGCTGCAGGCCGTAGTCTTCATGCCCTTCGTGATGATGCTCCTCGACGGCCATCCCGATGAAGAGCGCCGAGAGCATCGTAAAGATATAGGCCTGAATGAAGGCCACCAGCAGTTCGAGCAGGTAGATGAAGAGCGAGAAAGCCACACTCACCGGCGCGACGCCGTAGCCCGCCCCCGCGCCGAAGAGGCTGCCGAACGTGAAGATGAGGCCGATCAGACTGAGAATGACCAGGTGCCCCGCCGTCATGTTCGCAAAAAGACGTATGGCGAGCGCGAACGGCTTCGTGAACAATCCCAGGATCTCGACCGGGATCAGGATCGGCTTGACGAGCGTGGGCACGCCGGGCGGCCAGAAAATATGCTTCCAGTAGTCCTTCGTGCCGCCGAGCTGCGTCAGGATGAAGGTGAAGGCCGCCAGCACTCCCGTGATCGCGATGTTGGAGGTGGCCGTCATCCCGAAAGGCACCAGGCCCAGCAGGTTGCACGTCAGGATGAAGAAGAAGATGGTCAGCAGATAGGGCAGGTAGCGCCGGTACTTGTCGCCGAGGTTGGGCCGGGCGATGTCGTCGCGCACGAAGACGATGAGCGTCTCGAAGAGGTTCTGGAAAGCGCCCCGGGGCGCCGTGTCCCGCCCGACGCCGCGCTCGTAGCGACGGGCCAGGCTGACGAAGATGAGCAGCACGATGAGCGCGCCGATCCAGGCAAAGACGAGATGCCGCGAGATCGAAAGATCGGCGATGAGCCGACCGGCGGCCGGCGCGAGTTCCGCCTCCAGGCACTCGGCCCCGGCTTCCTCCGCTCCTTCCTCCATCCCGGCGGGTTCGTGCGCCTCCGCCGGCACGTATTCCCCCGAAGCACATGCGGCGTGCGTCGAGCCGTAGACGTCCACGCCCAAACGCCCGTCGGCGCGGCGCACCACGAAGATGCGCGGCAACTCGACCTCGCCGAACGGCTCGAA
>JALSSK010000128.1 GCA_026984335.1 Rhodothermales bacterium | reverse complement strand
GGTCGCCGTCACCGGTTCGGTGTGGCGAATCTTCTTTTTCCAGACGACGCGGTGCGCGCGGCGCTCGAGCAGGCGCACCTCGGCGTCGAGCACGAAGTTGACGGCGGCGTCCCACGAGTGGGCGGTGAGGCCGTAGTCCTTCACGCGGATGTCGAGGAGGAAGTCGGCGCGGTCGAGGTCGTTGACGGGGCGATAGCCGAGGTAGCGGGCGCCCTTGAGGAGGGTTCGCCGGGCCAGTCGATCGGCCACGTCGACGCGGGCGAGCGCGCTGTCCATGCGGGCCTCGGCGCGCCGGGCCGCAATCTCCCGCGCCGCCGCCGTGCTGAGGCGCAGGAACGTCTCGACGGGCTTCTCGGGGTTGAGGGACTCTATCGCCGGATCCGTGAAGACGCCGGGCAACGGCGGCACGGCAGCCGTGACGGCGACGGTGCGGCCCTCGAAGTCGTACTCGGCAAGGTGGTTCGTGCCGGCGCATCCGGCCGTGAAGAGCAGCGCGGCGGCGAGCGCGCCGGTGAAGAGGCGTCGTATACGGTCGGTCATGGGGGGATCGGAATGCGTTTCACGGGACGAGGCGGCCTCTCCGTATGCGCAAATTTTGGACCATCGGGCCGGGCGGCGCGCGCGGCCCGTTTCGGCGGTGGAGCCGTCCGCTCGACGGGGCACACCGTCCATCCGGGAGGGGGGCGCCGACGGAGGGCCAACCTTGTGAAAGAACGATGAGCGGGCTTGTGTTCTCCCCGTGCCGTGCGTTATTTTCCCGCCGCGGGACGCGTCTCGATCTATCGCGGAGGGTTTGGCCTCCGGGGCTTCCCCTCGCCGGCGTTGCCCCCTGCTCCTTCATCATCTGAGAGGATAGTCTTATGCCGTACGTCGTAGCCGAACCCTGTATCAATTGCAAGTATACGGACTGCGTGGAAGTCTGCCCGGTCGATTGTTTTTATGAGGGACCGAACTTTCTCGCCATCCACCCGGACGAGTGCATCGACTGTAATGCGTGCGTGCCGGTCTGCCCGACGGAGGCCATTTACGCCGACGACGAACTTCCGGAAAAGTGGGCGCACTATGCCGAATGGAACCGGTATCTGGCCGAGCAGTGGCAGGCGCTCGGATACAACATCACCGAGAAGAAGGAGGACGTGCCTCTGCAGGAGGGGTGCGAGGAACAGGAGAAGTCCGAGAAGGACATCCTGACGTGGGAAACCGAAGAGTGAACCCGTCATGGGAAGCACGCTCTTTTTCCGAAAATGATAGATCTCGAAGCCGCGCGGGTGAGAACCGGCGCGGCTTTTTCTTATCTCAAGGAGACGCTCGATGAAACGCATTTGGGCCGTGATCCTCGTGCCGGCGCTGGCCGGCCTCACCTTTTTCTTCGGCTTCGCGGCGCCGATGATGGACCGGCGCATGAACACGGTGGTGGAGCCGCCGCCGTATGAGGCGGGCGCTCAGGCCCGCCGGCTTCACGCGCGCCTGAACGTGGCGGACCTGCATTGCGACCTGCTCCTGTGGCCGCGCGATCCGCTCGTGCGCGCCGATTACGGCCACGTGGACGTGCCGCGCCTCGTCGAAGGCGGCGTCGCGCTTCAGGTGTTCTCCGCCGTCACGAAGGTGCCGTTCGGCCTCAATTACGAGCGGAACACCGGCGATTCGGATCAGATCCGGTGGCTCTTTATGGCAGAGCGCCGGCCCGTGTCTACGTGGTTCAGCCTCACCGAACGCGCCCTGTATCAGGCCCGCCGCCTCGACGAGGCCGCCGCGCGGTCGGACGGACGGCTCACGGTCGTGCGCACGGCGGCGGACCTCGACCGCTTCCTCGAACGCCGCGCGAACGATCCGAACCTCGTGGCGGGCGTGCTCGCCATCGAAGGGCTGCACGCGCTCGAAGGCAGGCTCGAAAACGTGGACCGGCTCTTCGAGGCGGGCTTCCGCATGATGGCCGCCACCCACTTCTTCGACAACGCCGTGGCCGGATCGGCCCACGGCGTCGAGCGCGGCGGCCTGACGGCGCTCGGGCGGCAGGTCATCCGGCGGCAGGAGGAACTCGGCATCATCGTGGACGTGGCGCACGTCTCGCCCCGCGCCGTGGACGACATCCTCGCCCTGGCCACGCGGCCCGTGGTGCTCTCGCACGGCGGCGTCAAGGCCGTGTGCGAGAGCCCCCGCAACCTCTCCGACGAGCAGATCCGCGGCATCGCCGCCACCGGCGGCGTCATCGGCATCGGGTACTGGGACGGCGCCGTGTGCGAGCCGACGGTCCCGAACGTCGTCCGCGCCATCGGCCACGTCGCCCGCCTCGTAGGCGTCGATCACGTCGGCCTCGGCTCCGACTTCGACGGGGCCACGCGCGAGCCGTTCGACACCACCGGGCTCGTCCGGATCACCGAGGCGCTCATGAACGAAGGCTTCACCGACGAGGAGATCGCGAAGATCATGGGCGGCAACGTGCTCCGCGTCCTCCGGCAGACCCTCCCGCCCGGGTGATACCGGTGCGCCGTGAGGGAAGCCCATAAAAAAAGCCGCGCCGGGACGAACCGGGCGCGGCTTTTCGGTAAAGAGGAGTCCGGCTCGGGTCAGGTGCCGGCCGAATAGTCGGTGGCGTAGGCGATCTGCTCCTCGCTCAGCGCGTCGATGTCGATGCCCATCGTTTCGAGTTTGATGCGGGCGATCTCCTGGTCGAGCGCTTCCGGCAGGTCGATCACCTGCGGCGAGAGGTCTTCGCCCGCCTCATGCTTGCGCACGAGCGTGAGATGCGCCATGAACTGGTTGGCGAAGCTCATGTCCATCACCTCCGAGGGATGTCCTTCGGCGGCGGCGAGGTTGACGAGGCGGCCGTCGGCGAGGACGAAGACGCGCTTCCCGTTCTCGAGCGTGTACTCGCGGTTGTCGGGGCGCACGACGCGGGCGTCGGTCGAAAGCTCGGCCAGCTCCTGGAGGTTCAGTTCGACGTCGTAGTGGCCGGTATTGCACACGATGGCGCCGTCTTTCATCTTGACGAAGTGGCGGCCCCGGATGACGTCCTTCATGCCGGTGGCCGTCACGAAGATGTCGCCCACTTCGGCGGCTTCGTCCATCGTCATCACACGGCAGCCTTCGAGCGTCGCCTTGAGCGCGGCGGTCGGCTTGACCTCGGTGACGATGACGTTGGCGCCCATGCCCCGGGCGCGCATCGCCACGCCGCGCCCGCAGTGCCCGTACCCGGCCACGACGAAGTTCTTGCCCGCCAGCAGCACGGACGAGGCGCGGAGGATGCCGTCGAGCGTGCTCTGCCCGGTGCCGTACACGTTGTCGAAGTCCCACTTCGTCTCGGCGTCGTTGACGGCAAAGACGGGATAGAGGAGCTTGCCGTCGGCGGCCATGGCGCGCAGGCGGTGCACGCCCGTGGTCGTCTCCTCACTGCCGCCGATGATGTGGTCGGCCAGGTGCGGAAACTTGTTGTGCACGGTGAAGATGAGGTCCGCGCCGTCGTCGAGCGTCAGGTGCGGCGGCTTGTCGATGGTGCGCTCGATGCTCCAGTAAAATTCTTCGACGTTCTGGCCGTACCACGCATAGATCTCGATGCCGGCCTTGGCGAGGGCGGCGGCCACTTCGTCGTTCGTCGAGAGGGGATTGCAGCCGCTCCAGGCGACCTCCGCGCCGCAGGCGGCAAACGTTTCGACGAGCACGCCCGTCTCTTTGGTGACGTGGAGGCATCCGGCGATTTTGTAGCCCTTGAACGGCTGTTCCCGGGCGTATTGTTCGCGCAGGCGCATCAATACGGGCATGCGGCTTTCGGCCCATTCCATGCGCATGCGGCCGGCGTCGGCCAGGCTCAGATCGCGGACTTTGTACGCTCCTTCCTTGTAATCCATGTTCGGTCGCGGGGTCTTGTGAAGCGAGAGAGGATGTTCGAAACAAACCAGTAAAACGAACCGCCGACATCGAAGTTTGGGGTTCGGTGAAAATTCAACGGAGCGGCTTTCGACAGGCCGTTCGCCTCACCGGGCCACCACCATGCGCTCGATCCGCTGCGCGCCTCCGGCGACGAGCCGGAGCACGTAGACGCCCCCGGCGAGGCGGCTCCCGTCGAAGGTGAGCGTGTGCGTGCCTGCCTCCTCGACGGCGTTCACGAGCAGGGCCACGCGGCGGCCGAGCACGTCGAAGACCTCCATCGTCACGGGCATCGACTCGGGCAGGGTATAGCTGATCGTCGTGGCGGCGGAAAAGGGGTCGGGGAAGTTGGCCAGCAGGCGCAGCTCGCGCGGGATTTCGAAGGCTTCATCGCGCGTGGACTGCCCGAACGTGGCCGCCTGGATCTGCCAGAACTCGCCGGGTCCGGGGGGACGCGTCGCGCCGAGGTCGATGCGGAGGCGCACCTGTGCTCCCGCATAGGCCGCGAGGTCGAACGATGTCTGCGCAAAGCCGCCGGACGCGCCCGCGAAGACGGGCTCTCCTTCCATCGGATGCCCGTCGCCGGGGGGGAACGTGGCCGGATAGCCGCCCTCGGGCGTGAGCACGGTCCACGTCCGCCCGTCGTCGGTGGAGACCTTGACGTTGCCGCCGAGGCCCGCGCCGAGGGTGTACCGGTGTTCGAGCGTGAACGTCAGGTCGGCGGCGTTGGCGGGCAGGTCGAAGGGTTCGAGCACGAGGCTGGAGCGCGCCTCGGGGGGCTCGTCTTCGGTGGTGACCCACGACGCCCCGGAGGCGCGCCACAGGCCCGAGGCGCTTACGCCCGCGAGCGCGTCCGGCGTCTCGACGAGGCGGTACTCGATGCGATACGGGGCTTCGGAAGCGGCCGGAAGGACGGTCTCGTTCCCGGCGAAGTCGCGGAGGATGAGGCGGTATTCGATGGCGTCGCCGGGGCGGAGGGTGCGCGTCGTGGGGATCTGCCCCTCGTAGACGAGCAGGTCCGTCGGGCGCATGGCCAGGCGCAGCGTGTCGGCGACCGTTCCGGTGGCGGTGACGACCTCGTAGGGCGCGAGCGCCTCGGCCACGCCCGTGTCGTCGTCGATCTGAAGGATGATGGGCGGCAGGGGGTCCCGCACGTCGCGCACGGTGAGCGCCGCCGGCTCCTCGGCCACCCCCGGCGCGCGCGTGTCGGCGGGCGGCTCGGTGGTGACGGTCACGTCGTCGAGGCACCATCCGGCGAAGTCCACGGCGATCTCGGAGTTGCCGGCGTCCGTGCCGAAGTCGAAGCGCAGGCGCACATCGGCGGCTTCGGGGAGCGGGACGACCTCCTGCCGCCAGCCGAAGCTGTATCCGCCGAAGGCCGGCTGGTTGCGGAGCGGGTTCTCCGGCGTGTCGAAGACGACGCCCGAATAGCCTCCTTCGGGTTCGAGGACGATCCACGTTGCGCCGCCGTCGGTGGAGACTTTCACGTTCGCGCCGTCCCACAGGATGCGTCCCTGGCGCCGCCGGTCCGGCTCGGCGAGACCGTTGTGTTCGAGGTCGTACCAGTGCCAGAAGACGAGGTACACCTGCCCGAGTCCTTCGAGGTTGAGCGGCGGCAGTTCGAGCGAGGAGAGGCCCGCCGTAGCCGGGTAGGCGGCCGTCGGAGCGGTGGCCCAGACGAACTGCCCCGAGTGCGCCACCTTCACGCCGAAGGCGGGCGTGCCGCGCGCCCACACGCCCGTCGCCGTCACGTCCTGCTCGGACGCCTCGAAGTTGAATGCGCGGAGAATGCCCTCGGCGGTGACGGGGAACGCATACCGGTCGGAAGCGGGCAGGACCGTCTCGTTGGCCGCCTGCGCCCGGTCGCGGGCATGGAGTTCGTATCGGACGACGCTGTTCCGCCGGATCTGCCCGACGGGCACGGGGAACGTCCCGCGATAGACGCCCGCTTCGCCGGTCAGCCCGAAGGCGCCCTCCGCCGTCACCACGCCTTCGGCGGTCTCGATGGCAAAGGCGACCCACACCGAGTCGACGCCGAGGTTGTCCGTGACGGTGGCCGTGACCTCGACGGGCCACACGGCGAGCGAGGCCGTGGTGATCGGGTCGTGCATGATCTCCGGCGCTTCGAGGTCGGGGCCGGCGGTGAAGCGGAACGTCTCTGCGGGCGCGGCCGTCGGGAGGAAGGTGCGCCGCCCGAGCGCATCCACGGCTTCGATATAATAGCGCACCGTGCCCGCCGTCTCCGGCAACGGCAACTCGCCCCGGAAACGGTCGTCGCCGGCGGGGGCGAGGGCGAGGCGCTCGCTCGGCTCGGCATCGACGCCGAAGAAGACGAAGACGCTGTCCACCGGCGCGGAGGCGCCGACGGCCTCGACCTCGATGGGGACCACCCCGCCGGTCTGCTCGGTGGACGGCAATGCGTCGTGCGAGATGATCGGGCCGAAGTTGGAGGGGTTGACGAAGCCGCGCGCGCCGAAACGGTCGAGGAGGACGCTCACGTGCGCGCCGTCGAAGTGGTCGAGGTCGGCCTGAATGATGGCTTCGGCGGCGTCGGCCATGGTGACGGGGGCGGCGAGGTACGCGTGCGAGAAGAGATTCAGTTGGTCGAGGACGGAGCGCCCGAGCGCGTCGTAGATTTCCATGAGCGTAGTGGCCCACAGGGTGCCGTCGGTCCAGATGTCGCACGAGGTGTTGCCCTGCGCGCACGGGGTGTCTTCGGGATAATGACCGGGATGGTCGAGCCGTCGCCCGCCCCAGAGTTCGGGCGCGCCGTCGCCGCTGTCCCATTTGAAGAGCTGTTCCCAGTCCTGCCGTTTGCTCACGCCCTCCTCGATGAGGCTGCGCGTGTACGAGGCGGCCCAGTAGTCGCCCCAGCCTTCGTGGAGCGCCTGCCCCTCGGGAGTGACGAGCAGGCCGGGCGCGCCGGCTTCGAGCACGGCGTGTCCGTATTCGTGCCAGATGACGAACGCATCTTCGGCGTCATCCACACCGCCGGTGCCGAACTCGATCCGGTTCGAGCCGGGGAAATAAAAGGAGTTGTCGTCGGTGCGGGCGCGGGGTTGCACGGGAAGCGGGCCGTTTTGCACGTCGAAGATGCCGAGGTCCTGGATGTGCCGCTGGCTCTTGTCGATGTGATAATAGGCCATGACGGCCTCGAAGCCGGGCTGCGCGCGCGTGTATCGAAAGCCGTTCGGGTCGGGCTCGGCAGGCGGCGTGAAGTTCGTCGCCGAAGAGCCGTCGATGCGCACGAACGGTCCTTCGAGGCGGAAAAGCCCGTCCGAGCCCTGCGCGAGGTCGTGGAGGTCGACGAGGACGCGCTCGGCGTCGAGGGCGGAGTTGTCGGCGTCGTCGTTGTCGACGTACGGCGGCGTATAGGTCTGCCCGGAGGTCGAGAGCGGGTCGGGGTCGAAGACGTAGCCCGTCCCGTCGATGCGGCGTCGGACGAGGGCGCGCTCGGCGGCGCGCCCGGCGTCGGGACCGGCGCCTTCGGCTCCGAAGAGCGTCGCGGCTTCCGCGCCGTCGCCGGCCCGCTCGCGCATGGCCTGATCGAAGAGGTAGAGGAGCGCGCCCGTGTGCGCGTCGATGAGCACGCTCCATTCGGCGGGGACGTCGTCGGGCCAGGCGAGCAGGCGCCAGGCCAGGCGGGGCGGGTCGGCGGGGAAGACGACGAGTTCGGGGGTGGACGTGCGCCCGCGCCCGCGCGCCACGTGGCCGAGCGCCGTCGCAGCGGCGTCGCGGGCCGAGAGCGCCGGGCGCGCGTCGAAGTCGCGGACGTCGTGGAGATGGGACGCGTACGCGTTGAGCACCATCGTCGGCGCGCCGTCTCGGTCGAGGCTGACCTTCACGTGTCGGTGAAAGACGGGCAGGCCGTGGAAAGTTTGGCGGAAGAGGACGTGGCGGGTCTCGGCAGTGGCCTCCACGCGCGCCACTTCGAGGTCGGTCGTCTCCGGGTCGAGGCCGAAGGCGCGTGCGGCTTCGCGGAGGTAGGCGCGTGCGGCGACGTCGGGCGCGGCGCCGGGCTTTGCCGGCGCATCGAGGCGATAGGCGGCGCGAAAGATGCCCGTGTCCTCCTCGAGGCGCCCCCCCGCCACGAGGCGCGTGCGAAAGGCAAGCGACGTGTCGGCGGGCGCGAGGCGGGCGCGGGCCTCGGCGCTGAGCACGTTCACCGCGTCGAGGCGGGGGCGGACCTGGGCCTGCGTCGCGCCGGCAAACCCGGCCCAGAGGAGGAGAAGCGTGACGACGAAAGAAAGGCGAGACATGAAGAGATTGGAAAAATCCAGAGAAGGTGGCGCTTCATCCATTTCCATAAAGCAATAGCACGCCGCCGGGGAGGTCGGGGTTTCCTTTCGAGGTATCGGACGGTCCTCGGAAACTTGAGCCGGAGCGGTCTTTGCCCCGTCGCGGCGCGTCATGAAAAAGGCCGCCTCGTCTGTGAGGCGGCCCCGGAAAAGGCGGAGGACGCGACGGCTTCAGGCGAGCGCGCGGGCGGCTTCCTTGAGCTGATCCACGTGGTCGAGCGTCTCCCACGAGAACTCGGGCCGCCCGAAGTGGCCATAGGCGGCGGTGGAGCGGTATTGCGGGCGAAGCAGGTTCAGCCGCCGGGTGATGGCGGAGGGGCGGAGGTCGAACGTCTCGCGGATGAGCTGTACGAGCTGCGCGTCCGGCAGCGCTCCTCCGCCGTACGTGTTGACGTCGATGGAGACCGGTTCGGCCACGCCGATGGCATAGGCGATCTGCACGAGCACCTCGTCGGCAAACCCGGCGGCGACGAGGTTTTTCGCCACGTGCCGGGCCGCATAGGCGGCGCTCCGGTCCACCTTCGAAGGGTCCTTTCCGCTGAAAGCTCCGCCGCCGTGGGCCCCCTTGCCGCCGTACGTGTCCACGATGATCTTGCGTCCGGTCAGGCCCGTGTCCCCGTGCGGCCCGCCGATGACGAAGCGCCCCGTCGGGTTGACGTGGAGGATCAGGTCGTCGTCCATCAGGCCGGCAGGGATGACGCGGGGCAGGAGGATCTCGCGGATGTCCTCCTCGATCTTGCGCTGCGTCACGTTCTCCGTGTGCTGCGTCGAGAGGACGACGGTGTGGACACGGCGGGGCGTTTTGCGGTCGTCCTCATATTCCACCGTGACCTGGCTCTTCGAGTCCGGCCGCAGGTACGGCATCAGGTTGGTGTGCTTGCGGAGGTGGGACAGTTCGCGCACGAGCGCGTGCGAGAAGCTGATCGGCATGGGCATCAACTCGGGCGTCTCGCGGCAGGCATAGCCGAACATGAGGCCCTGGTCCCCCGCGCCCTGCTCTTTCCGGGCGTCTTCGTCCACGCCCCGGGCGATGTCGGGGCTCTGGTCGTGGATGCTGCTGAGCACGCCGCACGAATCGGCATCGAAGCGCAGGAGCGGGTCGGTATAGCCGATGTCCCGGATCACCTGCCGCGCGATCTCCTGCACGTCCACGTAGGCGTTCGTGGTGACTTCGCCGGAGAGCACCACGAGGCCCGTCGTCACGAGCGTCTCCACGGCCACGCGGCTGTGCGGGTCCTGGGCGATCATGGCGTCGAGGATCGCGTCCGAGATCTGGTCGGCGATTTTGTCGGGGTGTCCTTCCGAGACCGATTCCGAGGTGAACAGATAAGCCATGAGCTCCGAGCGTTGAGGCGGTGAGAGGGTGCATGAAACCCGAAAAGATAGAAAATAACGCGCGGTCCATCACATAGATTCACGGCGTCTCCGCACATTTTGCATGAACTTCGGCCGCGCGCGGGTCGGAGCGCGGGAACGCCGGCCTCGGGGCGCGGTAGAAGCGCCCCCTGTGGAGCGGATGCCGGAGCTTTGCGAAGTCTGTATCAATCGCGCGGTTCGAAATTGCTTCTCCCTTACCCCTGACGTAATTTCAAACGATTTGTATGCATGCGTTAAGGCATGCGGGTATGGACGGGCGGCGGCTCAGGGGCCGCAGCTTTGCTTCTTTACGTCTCATTTTGCATGGAGGCCATCGTTATGGCGACTGATATCGCAGCCAAAGTCAAGGAGATCATCGTCGAGAAACTCGGCGTCGATGAGGAGGAGATCACGCCGGAGGCTTCGTTCACGAACGACCTCGGTGCGGATTCGCTCGACACGGTCGAGTTGATCATGGAGTTTGAGAAAGAGTTCGACCTGACCATTCCCGATGAGGACGCCGAGCAGATCGCGACCGTCGGTGATGCGATCAAGTACCTGGAAGAGAAGGTAGGCTAGGCTGCGCTTCCGGTTTTGGCCCCGGCGTTCTTCCTCGCAGGACGTGCGCCGGGTTTTCTGTGTCCGGGAGGGCCAAACATGATTCGGACGAAGCCATGAGAAAGGAACCGCGCAGAGTTGTGGTGACGGGCATGGGCGCGCTGACGCCCATCGGACTGACGGTCGAGGACTTCTGGGAGGCGATGATGCGCGGCGAGAGCGGCGCGGCTCCCATCACGTACTTCGACACCGAAGCCTTCGCCACTCGTTTCGGATGCGAGCTCAAGGGCTTCGATCCGCGCCACTACCTCGACCGGAAGGAGGTCCGCCGGATGGATCCCTTCAGCCAGTATGCGCTCGTGGCGGCGCAGCAGGCCGTGGCCGACGCCGGCATCGACCCTGCGGCGATGACGCCGGAGGAGAAGGACCGCATCGGGGTCGTCTTCGGCAGCGGCATCGGCGGCATCCAGGTCTTCCACAGGCAGACGGCCAACTACATCGAGCACGGGCCGCGCTTCCTCTCGCCGTTCTTCATCCCGATGCTGATCCCGGACATCGCCCCGGGCCACATCTCGATCAAGTACGGCTTCCGGGGGCCGAACTATTGTGTGGTCTCGGCGTGCGCCACGGGCAACAACAACATCGGCGACGCGATGATGCTCATCCAACGCGGGCTGGCCGACGCCATGGTTTGCGGCGGGTCCGAGGCGGCGATCTCGGAGCTGGGCGTCGGCGGGTTCAACGCCATGAAGGCCCTCTCCACGCGCAACGAAGATCCGGCCCGGGCCAGTCGCCCCTTCGACGCCACGCGCGACGGGTTCGTGCTCGGCGAAGGCGCGGGCGCGCTCTACCTCGAAGCGCTCGAGGTCGCGCAGGCGCGCGGCGCGCGGATCTATGCCGAGGTCGTCGGCGTGGGCATGAGCGCCGACGCGCACCACGTCACGGCGCCGGACCCGGAAGGACGCGGCGCGCGCCTGGCCATGGAAGCCGCCCTCCGCGACGCGGGCATCGCGCCGGAGGAGGTGGACTACCTGAACATGCACGGCACCTCGACGCCTCTCGGCGACGTGGCCGAGACGAACGCCGTCAAGCGCGTCTTCGGCGCGCATGCCTACCGCATGAACGTCTCCTCGACGAAAAGCATGACGGGGCATCTCCTCGGCGCGGCGGGCGCCGTCGAAGCCGTCGCGGCCATCCTCGCCACCGTGCACGACCGGGTCCCGCCGACGATCAACTTCGAACACCCGGACCCGGAATGCGACCTGAACTATACGTTCAATGAGCCGCAGGATCGGACGGTAAAGGTGGCCTTGAGCAATGCCTTCGGCTTCGGCGGCCACAACACGTGCGTCGTCTTCCGCAAGTACGCAGCGTAGGCGCGCCCGAAGGAACGCATCGAAAAGCCCGGCCGTCGGTCGGGCTTTCTTCGTTGGAGCGAAGCCGGGTCAGCGAAAGATGATTTCCTGGACGAGGTCCGCCCCGAGGTGCTCGTTGAGGCGATCGCGCCAGGCACGGCGCTGGAGGTGCAGTTCGTGTCGCCATGCCGCCGAGGTCAGCTTCACATAGAGGCGATCGCCGCGAACCCAGGCTTTTTGCGTCATCCCGTTGATCTGCGGCCCGGCGATGACGGCCCACCCTTCGATGACGCGCGCCGCATCGACCTGCTTCCGAATGCCCATGGCGCCGATGAGCGAATCGAGCAGTGAGCCGAGCCGTTGCGGATCGTGACGTGAGGGCATGGAAAGGACCGCGTATGAAGACCTTCGATCCGGTGTGCGATCACACCGATAGTGTCTTCCCAAACTAGCGCTCCGCCAGGGTGTTTTCCAGAGGATTCCGTGTGAACGACCGGGCGGAATCGGGTCAGGCTGCGCGCACGGCATACCTTTTCGGCGGCGGCATCGCGCGGGCCACGTCGAGGGCTTCCACGGCCATCACCAGGAGCAGGCGGTCGTGGGTGCTCTTCGTCAGGTGGACGATGACGGACTGGCGATGCGGGTCCGGGAGTGTGCCCGCGAGAAAGGCTGCCAGAGTGCGTTTGTCGAGGCGCAGGGGGGGAGCGATCATAGGGGAGAATGGATCAAACAGCCGGGTGAGACAGGGGGTGGCCCGGCCGGATTCGATGGGTGGAACAAGGGGCTGTGGGTACCTCTGAGGAACGATATTTTTTGGGAGATTCTCGAGGGCGGCGGAGAAAAGAGGATGGCTTTTTCGACGGCTACAGCGTGGCGGCGAACGCACGGGCGAGCGCGAGCGCCTCGTCGGCGCAGCCCCAGCACAGCGTGAAGCCCGCGCCGCCGTGGCCGTAGTTGTGGAGCACGGCGCGGCGCGGCCCCCGGCGTTCGAGCTCCAGGCGCACCGCCGGGCGTCCGGGACGCAGCCCCACGCGCACGTCGAGCACTTCGGCGTCGCGGAGGCGCGGCTCGAGCTCGCGGCACCGGCGGAGGATCGTCGCCGTCACGGCGGGGTCCGGGGTGAGGTCCCACACGCCGGCTTCGGCGACGCCGCCGAGGATGCAGTCGTGCGCGCGGGGAATGATGTACGAGATCGCCCGCCGTCCGTACTCGTCGGCGAGGCTGCGACGGAGGCCGGGGTTCGTCACGCGGACGACCTGTCCCCGGATCGGATAGAGCGCGTCGTCGCCCGTGAGCGCGGCGGCCCCGAGGCCCGTGCAGTTGACCACGAGGCGGCCGTCGGCGGCGAGTTCGTCGAGCGAGGTGAGGCCTTCCGGGCGCACGTCGATCGCGCCGCCTGCCGCGCGGAAACGCCGTTCGAGGTACGGGAGAAAGGCGGGCGGCTCCGCCAGCGGCGCCTCGATCACGTAGCCGTCCGCGTAGCCGGGAGGGAGGTCCGCCGCCGTGGCGCGCCGGAAGCTCCGGACGGCTCCTTTCCACCACGGATCGGGGACGGGCGTCTCGAAGAGGTCGACGAGGGGGAGGAGCGAACAGCCGGCGGCGGGGTCGCGGGCGAGGTCGCACAGGGCGTCGAGCGTGGCGCGGCTCCACCCGAGGACGCGGTCGCGGGGATAGGCCTTGTACGGGTACCACACGGCCGCCGCCACCGCCGAGGTCGTCTCCGACGGGAGGGCCTTCGTCACGATGCGCGTCCGGAAGCCCGCCTCCCGGAGGCGGATCGCAGTCGTGAGGCCGATCACGCCGCATCCGACGACGACGGCTTCCACACGTTCGGGTGCCGGAGGTGGGGTCACGAGCCTTCCTGCCATCCGGTCCATCCCGGCCCGCGCACCACCCGCCCCGGCGTCGCGCCCGTATGCTCGCCGTCGCGGAGCACCGCCGTGCCGTTGACGAAGACGTGGCGCACACCCGTGGCATATTGGTGCGGCTCGGCGAAGGTGGCGTGGTCCCGGATCTCGTTCGGGTCGAAGACGACGACGTCGGCGAAATAGCCGGGCCGGAGCGCGCCCCGCCGC
Source organism: Rhodothermales bacterium (assembly GCA_026984335.1). Classification (GTDB taxonomy): domain Bacteria; phylum Bacteroidota; class Rhodothermia; order Rhodothermales; family ISCAR-4553; genus JALSSK01. The sequence goes on along the minus strand of JALSSK010000128.1, from coordinate 3,954 downwards.
CGGAGCTTGAGGTTCGAGGCCGGGAGCGTGGTCAGCCGCCGGACGGCCTCCTCGAGCGGGATGAGGCCCTCGTCGCGCACGTACCGGCCGAGGAGCCGGGCGAAGTTGCCGTACGCGCGCGGGTGCGGGTTGGTGTGGAGAAAGACCCCCTCGGGCGCGATCGAGCCGGCGTCCGAGCCGAAGCTCATCCACGGGAGCGTGATCTGCCGCCGCACGTTGTCTTCGGACATGAGGAAGTACACCGTGCCCACGCGGCTGCTGTCCTCGACGACGAGGTCCATCGCCGCCACCTCGGGCGAGACGCCGCGTTCTTCGGCCACCTCGGCGAGCGTCCTGCCGGTGTACCGCCGGAGCTTCTCGTTCCGGAAGCCGACCACGAGCACGTGGTCCGGCCCGGCGGCCAGGAGCAGGTTTTCCCAGGCATCCGTCGGCGTGCGCATCTCGCGGGCCACGCGGGCGCGTATGGCGGGGTCGCGGAGGCGGGTGCGCCACGCCTCGAAGCCGCCCTCCTGCACCCACGGCGGCATGGCCGCGTCGAGGCCGGTGGCCCCGGCGGTGTACGTGTACATGTCGGCGGTGATCTTCAGCCCCTCGGCGCGCGCCGCCTCCACACGGGCGATGACGTCGTCGAGCTTGCGCCAGTTCTCCCGTCCGGCGGCCTTGAGGTGATAGATCTCCGCCGGGATGCCCGCCTCCCGCGCGATGGTGAGCAGTTCGTCCACCGCTTCGAGGAGCCGGTTGCCCTCGCTTCGCATGTGCGAGATGTACATCCCGCCGTATTCGGACGCCACCTTGCTCAGTTCGACGAGTTCGTCCGTGTCCGCATAAAAAGCGGGCGTATAGATGAGCGAGGAGCCGACGCCGAGCGCGCCTTCTTCCATCGCCTGCCGGACGAGCGCGCGCATGCGGTCGAGCTCCTCGGGCGTGGGGGGGCGGTCCTCATAGCCGAGCTCGTGGATGCGCACCGTGGTGGCGCCGACGAAGGAGGCGACGTTCGGGGCCACGCCGCGCCGTTCGAGCGACGCGAGGTACTCGCCAAGCGTCGTCCAGTCGATGTCGAAGCGGATGTCGGACTGCGCCTTCTTCATGTCGGTCTTCATGGCGTCGTTGAGCGGCCCCATGGACCAGCCCTCGCCGAAGACTTCGAGCGTGACGCCCTGCCGGATGTCGCTTTGCGAGCGTCCGTCCTCGATGAGCGACTCGGTGGCCCAGCTCAACATGTTGATGAAGCCGGGCGCGACGGCCATTCCGGCGGCGTCGATCTCCGCGCGTCCGCGGGCGTCGCCGAGATCCCCCACGGCGGCGATGGTGTCGGCGCGGATGGCCACGTCGCCGCGGACGGGCGGGCCGCCGCTGCCGTCGTAGAGCATGCCGCCGCGGATGACGGTGTCGTATTCGGGCGGCGAGGCGCAGGCGGCGAACAGGAGGCAGGTCAGCATGAGGACGATCCGGGAGGCGAAGGCAGGCATGGGGCGTGGCGGGTGAGGGGAAAGGACGGGGACGCGCCAATATACGCGAAGGGAGGGGGTCGGCGGAAGGGGGGCGGGCGCGGCTCAGCCGCAGTCCGGGCGCACGGCGATGCGGATGCGGCGGTTGAGGCGGCGTCCGCGGGGGGTGTCGTCGCGGGCCACGGGCCGGCTCGCCCCGAAGGCGACGACCTCGAAGCGCTCCGGCTCCATCCCCGCGTGCTCGATGAGATACCGGGCGACGGCGGCGGCGCGGGCGGCGGAGAGCTCCCAGTTGGTCGGGTATTTTTTTCGAAGCGTGGGGCCGGGCGGCGTCGCGTCGGCATAGCCTTCGACGCGGATGGTCCGCCCGGCGTGTCGGGTGCGGAGGCGGGCGGCGAGCGCGTCGAGGCGGGCGCGCCCGGCGGGGATGAGCGTGGCCGTTCCCGGCGCGAAGAGGTCGTCGACGGCGAGCGCGGCCACCCCCTCGGCTCCTTCGCGACAGAGGGCGAGGCGGTATGCGAGGCGGTTGAGGCGGTCCCGGAGCGCGCGCATGTCGCGGGCATATTGCCCCGAGCGGACGTCGGCATAGAAGGCGAGCGAATCTTCGAGGGCGATGCGTTCGGCCCGGTACGCCGCGTTCACGGCGCGGAGCGAATCGAGGGCGGCCGCCCGTTCGGCCGCGAGGCGACGGTGCGTCGCGCATCCGGCAAGCGCCGGCGCGAGGAAGAGGGCCAGCAGGAGCAGTCCGCGCGTCGTCATGCCTCCTCCGACGAGCGTTCGCGGCATCCGTTCCTTCGGGGGGCTCAAGAAAAAACGCCCGGCGCCAAAGATGGGACCGGGCGTTTCTGTATAGCTGAGAGGGAGGGTCAGCTATGTTCGACGCACAATCTCGCAATAATCCGGCTTCGATGCAAGCCTTTGTCGAGAAAACCTTTACCGCGCGTTCACGAGGCGCGTTCACGAGGCGCGTTCACGAGCGGCGGTGGGTCATCGTCGCGGTGGCCTGGTCGGAGGCCAGCACCACCATCTCGGTGACGTCCACGTGCGGCGGGCGCGTGGCGCAGAAGACGACGGCCTCGGCCACGTCGCGGGGCGAGAGCGGCGTCAGGCCCGCATAGACGGCGGCGGCGCGCTCGGCGTCGCCCTCGAAACGCACGAGGCTGAACTCCGTCTCGACCAGCCCGGGATCGACCGAAGAGACGCGGACGCCCGTGCCGAGGAGGTCGATCTTGAGTCCGCGGGTGATGGCGCGCACGGCGAACTTGGTGGCGCAATAGACCGTCGCGCCGGCGTAGACCTGCCGCCCGGCAATCGAGCCGATGTTGATGACGTGCCCCCGGTCGCGCGCGACCATACCGGGGAGCACGGCCCGCGTCACGTAGAGCAGCCCCTTCAGGTTCGTATCGACCATCGCGTCGATGTGCTCGTAGCGCTGATCCTGAAACTTGTCGCGGGATTTGGCCAGCCCGGCGTTGTTGACGAGCACGTCGATGGCCCGCCACGCCTCGGGCAGCTCGTCGAGGCGCTCGCGCACGGCGGCGGCGTCGCGGACGTCTAGCGCGAACGTGTGGACGGCGACGCCGTGGTCGCGGCGGAGGCGCTCGGCGAGGGCGGCGAGGCGGTCGGCGCGGCGGGCGCACAGGAGCAGGCGCGCCCCGCGCCCGGCGAAAACCTCGGCGCAGGCGGCCCCGATGCCCGCCGACGCGCCGGTGATGAGAACCGTTCGGTCTTTGAGATCCGTCATGAAGTCGTTTGGGAAAGGTGAAAGGATGGGCAAACGAAACCAAGGTAACAAACGGCGCGTCTCTTTCGCCGCCGGGCAAACATTCGTTCTTGCCTTCCTTTTACCTTTTTTCGAAGTCCTCGACGGCGTATCCTCACGGCATCCCTTTAAGCATAAACACGGCTCGCCATGATTGTTCGACGTTTCCGCCCGCTTCTGCTCGCCGCGCTCCTCTTCGGGGCGGCTCCGGCGTGGGGACAGATCCTCAGCCGTCCGGATTACGACGCGGCGGCGACGGCGAAGAGCGCCGCGTACCGTCCCGTCACCGGGGCGGAGGTGGCATGCGCCGGCGGCGTGGCGGCGGGCTTCGCGTGCGAGCGCGTGAGCCTGATGAGCTTCCTCCCGATCGGCAACCTTGGCGGCGGAGCGGGCACGCACCTGAACGACGTCTGGGGCTGGACCGACCCCGCCTCGGGCCGCGCGTTCGCCCTCGTGGGCCGCAACGACGGCACGGCCTTCGTCGAGGTCACCGATCCCGTCAACCCCGTCTATCTCGGGCAACTCCCGCTCCATGCGGGCGCGCATCCGGCCGCCTGGCGCGACGTCAAGGTGTACGACCATTACGCCTTCATCGTGGCCGACGGAGCCGGTGCGCATGGCATGCAGGTCTTCGACCTCTCGCAGCTTCTGAACGTGCCGAACCCGCCCTTCACCTTTGGAGAAAACGCGCACTACGACGCCTTCGGGAGCGCGCACAACATCGTCGTCAACGAAGAGACCGGC
>JALSSK010000127.1 GCA_026984335.1 Rhodothermales bacterium | reverse complement strand
GCAGCCCGGCGAGGTCGTTCTCGAGCCGGACGTCGGCGAAGCCCGCCGCGGCGAGGAGGTCGCGGACGGCGCCGGCGTGATCGGCGTGCGTCTCGAAGACGAGCGCGCCGCCGGGGCGCACGAGCGCTCCGGCGTGGCGCGTGAGCGCGCGGTAGAACTGAAGCGGGTCGGCGTCGGTGAAGAGGGCGCGATGCGGCTCGTGCGCGGCCACCTCCGGCGCGAGCGTGGCCGCCTCGCCGGGCGGCACGTAGGGCGGGTTCGAGACGAGCAGATCGAAGGGGCCGGGCACGCGCGCGGGGAAGTCCGGCGCGAGCGCGTCGGCGGGGAGGAAGGCGACGTCGAGGCCGAGGGCCCGGGCGTTCGCGGCGGCGACGGCGAGCGCGGCCCGGCTCACGTCGCACGCGAAGACCTCGGCGTCGCGCCGGGCGTGCTTGAGCGCGAGCGCGATGCATCCGCTCCCGGTCCCGACGTCGAGGATGCGGGGGGCGGCGGCGCCTTCGAGCCGTTCGAGCGCCGCCTCGACGACCTGCTCCGTCTCGGGACGCGGGATGAGCACGTCCGGCGTGACCCGCACCCGGAGACCGAAGAAGTCGGTATGCCCGAGGACGTACTGCAGCGGCTCGCGGCGTTCGCGGCGGGTCGTCATCTCCACGAAGCGCCGCGCCGCGTCCGGCGGCACGGGACGTTCCGGGTAGGCATAGAGCATCGCGCGGCCGCACCCGAGCGCCTCGCCGAGCATCCACTCGGCGTTGCGGCGCGCCTCGGGCACACCGGCAGCCTCCAGGCGGCGGACGGCCTCGTCGAGCAGCGCGCGGCGGGTCCACGGACGTGAGCGGTCAAACATGAGCGGTTTTCGGGAAGGCTATCAAAAAAAATTTACGATGGCGGCTTGTACGCCGATGAAAGGATTTTAGATGAGATCCGGCGCCCGCGCCCGGGGAAACATGGCATCACGAGAAATAAATCGTCATTTTGGCCGGGAGGCGGCGGTTTTCGCATGCTCTTTCCTCGTGGTGAAAAAACGCCCGCTCCACCCTCAGAAAATTGCTCGCACTCCGTATATTGGCGTGTTTTCTCGGGTCGAGGCCCGGCATCCCCTCGTTCTTTCCGGCGGCGGGAATTTTTTTGACGCCCCCCATGTAAGCGTTTTCATCCCCTTCTCTTTCGACGCTCGAATCAGCCATCTTCGAAGAAACCATGACCACGCGTGAGAAGCTCGCGGCGCTTGCCGCCAACCTGTGGTGGACCTGGACCCCGGAAGCCATCGCCCTTTTCCGCCGGCTGAGTCCCGGCGCGTTTGCCGTCACGGACAACAACCCGGTCGCCGCGCTGCGGGTGGCCGACGAGGCCGTCCTCAACGATCCCGATTTTGCGAAAGAGGTCGACGCCGTTCACGCGGCTTTCGAGGCCTACATGAGCGCCGACCGTCGCTACGGGGACGCGCCGCCCACGGCTTATTTTTGCATGGAATACGGGCTCCACGAGAGCCTGCCGTTCTATTCGGGCGGTCTCGGCATCCTCGCCGGCGACCACGCCAAGGCGGCCTCCGACCTGGGCCTGCCCTTCACCACGGTCGGCCTCTTCCTTCGCGGCGGCTATTTCAAGCAGTACTTCGACGCTCAGGGCCGGCAGCAGGCCGAGTTTCCCGGCATCGACGCGACCGAGCACCCGGTGACGCTCGTCACGGACGCTTCCGGCCTGCCCCTCACGGTGACCGTCCATGCGGGATGGGACGAGGTGCACCTGCGCGCCTGGAGGATCGACCTGGGCCACACCACGATGTACCTTCTCGACACCGACTTCAGCGCCAACCCGTACCACCTGCGCTTCCTCACGCGCCGTCTCTATCAGGGCGACCGCACCACGCGCATCCGGCAGGAGATCATTCTCGGCATCGGCGGCGTCCGGATGCTTCGCGCCGTCGGGGTGGAGGCGGAGGTCTTCCACCTGAACGAGGGGCACTGCGCCTTCCTCACGCTGGAGCTTCTCCGGGAGCAGATGGCGCGCGGGCAGAGCCGTGAACAGGCCGAAGCCGCCGTGCGCGAACGGTGCGTCTTCACCACCCACACGCCCGTCAAAGCCGGACACGACCGCTTCGATCCCGGTCTTTTCATCGAACAGATGCGGGGCTTCCAGCACGCGATCAGCCTCTCCGACCACGACCTGCTCGCCTACGGCCGCATCAACCCGAACGACGTCACGAGTCCGTTCAACATGACGGTGCTCGGCCTCAAGCTCTCGCGCACGGCCAACGGCGTCTCGAAGCTCAACGGCGAGGTGGCCCGCCGCCAGTGGCATGCCCTCTACCCCGACCGCCACGTCGACGAGGTGCCCATCGGACACGTCACCAACGGGGTGCATCTGCCCACGTGGACGGCCCCCCACGCGCGCCCCTTTCTCAACGAACACCTCGGCCCGGACTGGCTCGAACACCGCGACCGTCCCGAGGTCTGGCGCAAGGTGCGGGACATCTCCGACGAGGCGCTCTGGGAATACCGGCGCATGCTCCGCCGCACGCTCATCGCCTTCGTCAACGAATACCTCAAAACCCAGACGCTGCCGCAGGAGGCCGCCCTCGACCCCGACGCGCTCACCATCGGCTTCGCCCGCCGCTTCGCCACGTACAAGCGCGCCCCCCTCTTTTTCTACGACAAGGAGCGCGCCATCAAGTTCTTCACCCGGACCGACCGGCCCATCCAGATGATCTATGCCGGCAAGGCCCACCCGGACGACGAAGGCGGGAAAGCCTACATCCGGGAGATCTACGAGATGACCCGCCATCCGGCGCTCAAGGGGCGGCTGATCTACCTCGAAGACTACGACATGGAGATCGGGCGCATGCTCACCTCCGGCTGCGACGTGTGGCTGAACAACCCGCGCCGCCCGTACGAGGCCAGCGGCACGAGCGGCCAGAAGGTGGCCGTCCACGGCGGGCTCAACCTCTCGATCCTCGACGGCTGGTGGCCCGAGGGCTATAACGGCAAAAACGGCTGGGCCATCGGGGAAGAAGCCTCGCACCTTTACAAAGATCCGGAAATTCAGGATCCGGAAGACGCGAACCACCTCTACGATACGCTCGAAAACAGCGTCCTTCCGGCCTTTTACGAACGCGACGAGCGCGGGCTTCCGCCGGAGTGGCTCGCCCGGATGCGGAACGCCATGGAGCACCTGCCCTATGCCTTCAGCGCGCACCGCATGGTCACCGACTACCTCGAGCGCATCTACCGACCCGCGCCCCAGAGCGTGCAGAGATAAGCCCCCGATCACCAGAGACGGATCTCGAAGTCATCGAACGCGCCGGCGGCGGGTCCCCACGTCGCATCCACCCGCTCCACGCGCGCGGCGGGCGGCCCCTCACGCAATGCTTCGAGCAGGCGCTCGAGCGCCGGGCGTGGCCCTTCGGCGACCACCGCCACGCTCCCGTCCCGCTCGTTGCGCACCCGGCCCGTGAGGCCGAGGCGGCGCGCCCGCGTCCACACGAAGTGACGATAACCCACGCCCTGCACGCGCCCGTGCACGCGCGCCGTCAGACGTTCATTCGGGGCGGTCGGCGATGTCATATGCGCATTCGAAGGAGCCTGCTTCGACAAAAAAAGCCCCCGAACCGAGCGGCCCGGAGGCTATGTGCCGTGAAACGTGGGAGGGTCGCACGGGCTATTTTCGCAGGGTAAACTCGATCATGCCGGAAGAGCCGATCCGGCGGTTCTCCGCGTTGAGCGCGTCGATGCGGAGCGCATAGACATGCCCCGGCACGAGGAGGGAACGCAGCGTCGCCAGGAAAGGATCATCGGCGTCGATGCGGTTGGTCGCAGCGTTGTGCCGTCCGATGGGGAGCGCCTGCTCCGTGTCCCAGAGGACGAGGTGGTAATGGTCCGCCCCCGGCGTCTCCGTCCATGAGAACGCGAGCTCCGAGACGGTCGCGGGCAACGTGA
>JALSSK010000126.1 GCA_026984335.1 Rhodothermales bacterium | reverse complement strand
CCGCTTCGCCAAAATGGCCCTCAACGCCTCGGACGAGATGAGCACCGACGCCGGGCTCGCCCTCGAAACGACCATACAGGCGGTGCTCTTCGAAGACGAGGAGAAATACCGGCGCATGACGGCCTTTCTCGAAAAGAAGAAAGCGAAGAAAAGCAGACCCCGATGACCCCTCCTCCCGCACAAACGACCTCCGGCGCTTCGTCGGTTACCCGTGCCGCCCTCGACTGGCGGCGGGCGGCCTACCACGTGCTGTGCTCCCGCGCGCTCGACGAGATCGAGGAGACGCGGCTCGTCCCGGAGCGCAAGGTGCTCTACCAATTCTCGGCGCGGGGGCACGACGTCCCGCAGGCGCTTCTGGGCATGCTCCTGACGCATCCGAAGGACGGCGTGAGCGCGTATTACCGGTCCCGTCCCCTCCTGCTGACGCTGGGCCTCACCCTCGAAGACGCCTTCGCCGCCCCGATGGGCAAATCCGGCAGCTTCAGCGACGGGCGCGACATCGGCGTCGTGTGCAACCTGCCCAACCCCGGCGGCCCCACCGTGCTCCCGATGGCGGGCGACGTGGGCTCGCAGTACACCCCGGCGGCAGGCTGGGCGCAGGCCCTCCGCTACCGACACGCGACGCTCGGCGACGAGGCCTATGCCGGCGCCATCGCCGTGGCTCACGGCGGCGACGCCTCCGTCGCCACCAACGGCTTCTGGTCCGCCCTCACCATGGCGACCACGCTCCGCCTGCCCATGCTTTTCTACATCGAGGACAACGGCTACGGCATCTCCGTCCCCTCCCACCTCCAGACACCCGGCGGCAACATCGCCGAGAACCTCGCCTCGTTCAAAAACCTGCGCATCCTCGACGGCGACGGGACCGACCCCGCGACGGCGCTCCCGCTGATGGAGGAAGCCGTCCGTCACGCGCGCTCCGGCGAGGGGGCGGTGCTCCTCCGCCTGACCGTTCCGCGCCTGTCGGGCCGCTCGGGGCAGGACAATCAGGCGTACAAGGGCCGGGAGCGGATCGAGGCCGAGAAGGCCAGGGACCCGTTGCCGAAGCTCCGCGACTACCTCGTGCCCGAGCACCTTTCGGAGGAGGACTGGGAAGCCCTCGAAGCCGAGGTGACTCGCAACGTGGAGGCCGCCCTCGAAGCCGCCCTCGCCCGTCCCGATCCGGACCCTGCCACCGTCACCCGGTACGTCTTCGCCGAGACGAAGCCCGATGGAACGCTCGACACGCAACGGGTCGGCGGCCTCGCGCCGGAGGGCGTCCGGCTCCCTGCAGGCACGAGCGCGCCACAGCCCGAGCCGAGGCGCGTGAACATGATCACGGCGATCCGGCGCACGCTGGAGCATGAGCTTCGCGTCAACCCACGGCTGCTCATCTTCGGCGAGGACGTGGGGCCGAAGGGCGGCGTTCACACCGCCACGATGGGGCTTCAGGAAGCCTTTGGCGAGGCGCGGGTGTTCGACACGAGTCTTTCCGAAGAGGGCATCGTCGGGCGGGCGGTGGGCATGGCGCTCGCCGGGCTGATGCCGGTGGCCGAGATCCAGTTCCGGAAATACGCCGACCCCGCCACGGAGCAGCTCAACAACTGCGGCACGATCCGATGGCGCACGGCCAACCGCTTCGCCGCCCCCATCGTCGTGCGGATGCCCGGCGGATTCGCCAAGGTGGGCGACCCGTGGCACAGCGTCACCGACGAAGTTCGGTGGGCGCACGCCGTCGGATGGCAGATGGCGTTTCCCTCGAACGCCGAGGACGCCGTCGGGCTGCTCCGGGCCGCCATGCGGTCGAACGACCCGACGATCTTTTTCGAGCATCGCCTCCTCCTCGACTACCCGTGGGCGCGCCGCCCGTACCCCGGCGACGAGTACGTGCTCCCATTCGGAAAAGCCCGGGTGGTCCGGGAAGGCGACGACCTCACGGTGGTCGCGTGGGGCGCGATGGTCGAACGGTGTGAGCGGGCGCGGGAGCACGCCGGCGTCTCGGCGGAAATCATCGACCTCCGGACGATCATGCCCTGGGACAGCGAGGCCGTGCTCGCCTCGGTGCGGAAAACGAAGCGCTGCCTGATCGTCCACGAGGACGCCGTCACGGCGGGCTTCGGAGCCGAGATCGGGGCGACGCTGGCGCGGGAAGCCTTCTTCGACCTCGACGCGCCCATCGAACGCCTCGCCGTCCCGGACGTCCCGATCCCGTACAACCTCGGCCTCCTCGCCGCAACCGTGCCGGGCGTGGAGGTCATCGCCGGGAAGATGGCAGAACTTGTCGCCTTTTGACCCGCCCGTTTGACCTTTTTTCGAGTGAAATGGACCTTTTTCGGCAGGCGCGCCGGGGCGGTCCGTTCGCATTCACGACGCCGATAATGCCATGACCGTCCCCGCAACGACCCTCATCGACATCACCATGCCGGCTTCCGAGGAAGCGACGGAGGCCGTCGTGATGGGCTGGTTCAAGCAGCCGGGCGACCCGGTGAGCGAGCACGAGCCGCTGCTCGAAGTGAGCACGGACAAGGTGACGATGGAAGTCGCCGCGCCTGCGTCGGGCGTGCTCCGGGAGATCCTCAAGCGCGAGAACGAGACCGTCGCGCCGGGGGAGGTGCTCGGGCGCATCGCCACGGGAGAAGAGGCGGAGCACACGACGAAAGCCGACCTGGACGGCGCCCGTGCTCCCGAAGCGTCCGCGTCCCTCTCCTCTCCTTATCCCATCCCCGAGAAAGCCCCGGACCGGCGGCTTCGGCTGAGCCCGCTCGTCAAGCGTATGCTCCGGGAGCACGATCTCGACCCCGCCCGCATCCCCGGCACCGGGCGCGGGGGGCGCATCACGCACAAAGACGTCCTCGCCTACCTCGAACGCATGCCCGCCGCGCCCGCGCCGCCGTCGTCCGGCGCCATTCCGAGCCGCATGGTACCGCACACACCGATCCGGCGACGGGTCGCCGAGCGCATGGTCGAGAGCATGCTCCGCACCGCCCCGCACGTGACGGCCGTCTTCGACGCGGACCTGACCGCCGTGGTCGAGCACCGGGCGGAGCGCAAGGCGGCGTTCGCCGAGAAAGGCGTCAAGCTGACGTATACGGCGTACTTCGTGAAGGCGGCGGTGGAGGCGCTCCAGGCCGTGCCCGAAGTGAACAGCCGGTGGCACGACGACGCGCTCGAAATCTTCGAAGACGTCAACGTCGGCGTGGCGACGGCGCTCGGGAAGAAGGGGCTGATCGTGCCGGTGATCCATCAGGCGCAGTTGCTCGGCCTCTTCGGCATCGCCACGAAGCTTCAGACGCTGGCGGAAAAGGCGCGCGCGGGCACGCTTCAGGCGGAAGAGGTCCAGCGCGGCACGTTCACGATCACGAACCACGGCGTCTCCGGCAGCCTCGTCGCCACCCCCATCATCAACCAGCCGCAGTCGGCCATCCTCGGCATCGGCAAGATCGAAAAGCGCATCACCGTGGCGGAAGAGCGGGGCCGGGACGTGATCCGGATCTCCCCGCGCGCGTACGTCACCCTCACCATCGATCATCGCGCCCTCGACGGCTTCACGGCCAACCTTTTCCTCTCGAAGTTCGTCGAGGCGCTCGAACACTGGAACGAGCGCCCGTGAGCGTCGTCCTTTCCCAGACATACCCGGAACCTTTTAAACGGAGTTTTTCGAATGGCGCGAGACGAACGTGTCCTCGTTCTCGGCGGATCGGGCCTGGTCGGCTCGCAGATCGTGCGCGAAGTGAGCCGACAGTTGAAGCCGAAAAAGATCGTGGTGGCGAGCCTCTCCGAAGACGAGGTGCGCGACTTTCTACGCGACGTGAGCCGGGAATTCCCGGACATCGACTTCGACGGCGCCTGGGGCAACATTTTCGTGCGGGATGCTTTCCGCATGGAGCCGCGCGGCCGCCTCGTCGAGCGTGAGGAGCACCGCGAGGCCCTGTACGAAGACCTCTTCGGCGACATCG
>JALSSK010000125.1 GCA_026984335.1 Rhodothermales bacterium | reverse complement strand
CATCATGGTCATGTTCGCCATCATGTGATGGTGCATCTGCATCGGCGTGAGTTCGGCCAGCTTTTGGCGCTGTTCGGGGGTCAGCAACGCTTCCATCTTCCGGGCCGTTTCGAAGTCGAGGGCCTTCAGGTCGGCGTGGAGGGTTGCGTTTTCCCGAAGCAACGACTTCACCCGGGCCGGGTCGGGATTCTCGGCGGCGAGGGCGCTCTTGAGCTGCTCGCCGGTTTTGGCGGCCGTTTCCTTGAGTTCGGCTGCACTTTTCTCATAGGCTCGGACGGCATCCTTCATGCTTGAAACCTGCTCATCCGAGAGGCCGAGCAGGTCCTTCATGGTGGGCAGGGTGTAGATCATGAGCGAGGAGCGCTTGAGCGGGTTGCTCATCATCTGTTTCATCATGTTCATGTGCATGCGCATCATGCCCTGCATCATGCCGCCCTGCATCATGCCGCCCTGCATCATGCCGCCCATCATGCCGCCCTGCATCATGCCGCCCTGCATCATGCCGCCGCCCATCATGTTTTTCATGTTTCCTTGCATCATATTGCCCTGTCTCGTGGAGTCCGGCTGTCCATGCCGGTGCTGCGCCATTGCGGGAAACGTGCCGGCCAGCAACATGCCGGCAAAAAGGAGTGTGGTCAACATTTTCATGATATTGCCTCCGTATAATCTTTTGAGTCAGGTTTACGCTTGTTGTTTGCCGAACGGGCCGATGCTTTCGGGCGCGGGCGCGGCTTTCTGGATGCGCGGATGCGCTCGGGTTTCGATTGCAGGCTGCGGTCGAGGATGAACCAACCTACAAAGAGCAGAAGAAACCATCCGGCCAATCCGACGGCAACCAGGATCCACGACATTTCGCCCTCACTATCTATCGGCACGTTGCGACGCACAGGCTTCTCAGCGCTGCGGGGCCAAGATCGTAAAAATAACCTGAAACGTACCTTAAGAAGTCCTGAAAAAATTTTAAGGCTCGCGATATGGGCTCTCTCCGGTCGCGTCATTCGTGAGCCCCCTGACGGTGAGCCCCCTGACGGCGACCCCCCTGACGGCGAGCCCCCTGACGCGCCGCAGGCGCATATGACGGCGAATGCCCGGGCGCGCACTCCTTAAACTTTCTTAAGGTTGGAAACATTGCGCGGAGTGGGGGATGGATGGAAAGGAAAGCAAGAACAACCGGCAAGAGGTTTCTATGTGGCTGCTCCTCATCGAAGATGAAGTTCGTCTGGCGGATTCGCTCAAGGCCGGCCTGGAAGAGGAGGGGTACCTGGTCGACGTGGCCTATAACGGCGTCGAGGGGGAGGCGCTGGCGCTGGCCAATGCGTACGACGCGCTGATCGTGGACTGGCGGCTGCCCGACCGCGACGGCAAAACCGTCATCGTGCATTTGCGGGCGGCCGGGCGGCAGTACCCTATCCTGATGCTTACCGCGCTCGGCGATCTCGAACATCGCGTAGCCGGCCTCGACGCGGGCGCGGACGATTATCTGGCCAAACCGTTCAAGTTCGAAGAGCTGCTGGCGCGGTTGCGCGCGTTGCTCCGGCGGCCGCCGCTCGTGGTGCAGGAACAGGTGGTGCGACTGGGCTCGCTCGAACTCGATACGCGGCGTCGGCAGGCCGTGTTGGACGGCGCCCCGATGGACCTCCGCCCCAAGGAATACGCCTTGCTCGAAGACCTCATGCGCCATCCCGACGAGGTGCTCTCCCGAACGGTCATTGCCGAGCGGGTGTGGGGGGATCCCTTCTACGTGACCGACAACGTGATCGACGTCACCATCTCCAGCCTCCGGCAAAAGCTGGCAAGCGCTCAGGTGGGGGGCAATGGAAGGCAGGTGTTGCGGATCGAAACCGTGCGCGGCGTCGGCTATCGGCTGACGACCGTTTCGGCAAGCTGAACCAATCAACGGACCTCATGAACCGTTCTCTCGTGTCTTCCCCGCTGCGCCTGTCCATCTCGACGCGGCTCACGTTGTGGTACGGCCTGACGCTGCTCGTGTTGATGAGCCTGTTTGCGCTCTACTGCTATTCGAACTTTCACCTGAGCCTGCACCGCGACTTCGACCGCCACCTGGAACACGAGACGAACGAGTTTCTCTCCTACGTCCGGCTCGAAGGCGAGCGCCCTGCGCTGGCTTCCCTGGGCAACCTCCATTCGGTAGCCTATCAGACGGACGGGATTTACGGCACGTTCATCCGGCTTTTTTCGCCGGAAGGGGACGAACTGTACCGGAGCCCGAATTTCCAGGGGCATGATCCGCTTCCGGTCTCGCTTCCCCGGACGCCGCGCGAGGCCTCGAACAGCATCGTCTGGCAGGAAAAGCCGACGCGCGTTCGCTACGTGCCGCTGATCGCCGCGGACGGGTCGTTGAAAGGCTGGCTGGAGGTGGCGGGCTTCGAGTGGTCGCTGCACCAGGAGCTGTACCGGCTCGGACGCGCGCTCTTCGGAGGAATCGTGCTCAGCGTCCTGCTCGCCATTGCGGGGGGCTATCTGCTGGCCCGGCGGGCGCTCCGGCCCGTGGCGGCGCTCACGGGAGCGGCCAAAGAGATCCGGGCCACCGACCTCGGGGCGCGCCTGCCCGAAGACTTCGGCGTGCGCGATGAACTGTCCGACCTGGCGAGGACCTTCAACGGGATGATCGAGCGCCTCGAAGCCTCTTTCAATCGGGAGCGACGCTTCTCCTCCAACGCTGCGCACGAACTCCTGACCCCGCTTACCACCATGCGCAACAGCGTCGAGGTGGCGCTGCGGCGGGCGCGCGATGCGGAGACGTATCAGCGGACGCTCCGCACGGTCCTCATGGACGTGGAGGAAATGAGCGAGACGGTGCGGGGCCTGCTGCAACTCTCCCAGGCCGAACGCCTGGCGGAGATGCCCCGCGAGCCGGTGGAACTGTGTGAACTCAGCCGGGAGCACCTCCGGCGCTTCGAGGACCGGGCCGCCGAGAAGGCGATCCGGCTCGAGGTCTTCGCAGAAAAGGAATGTTTCGTCTCCGCCGACGCGGTGCGGATGGGCGAGGTGCTCGACAACCTGCTCGACAACGCGATCAAGTACACCCCGCCGGGCGGCTCGGTGTGCCTCGAAGTGGAGGGCGACGACCGCGAGGTGCGGCTGCGCCTCACGGATACCGGCGTCGGCTTCCCTCCGGAACAGGCCGAGCACCTCTTCGACCGCTTCTACCGCGCCGACACGTCGGAGGTGCAGGCCGAGCGCGGCAGCGGGCTCGGCCTGGCCATCGTGCAGACGATCGTGCACGCCTACGGCGGAAGCATCACCGCGCGCAGCGAGGGCCCGCAGCGGGGCAGCACGTTCGAGGTGCGCCTCCCGCGCCTCGACGAAGAGGGAGAGGCATGACGCCCCGACGGCAAGGGCAGTCCGGGCGCGAGCCGTCAGTCGAGTTCCTGCTCGGGCGCGTATTGAAAGACCTCCTCCAGCGGCGCGCCGAAGACGGCGGCGATGCGAAAAGCCAGCTCCAGCGACGGCGAGTATTTGGCCGCCTCGATGGCGTGAATCGTCTGGCGCGTCACTCCCGTCCGGTCGGCCAGTTCCTGCTGCGTTATCTCACCGGCCAGGAAACGCATCTTCCGGATGTTGTTCCGGATCGGACATCGACCCATATCAACCTCCCCTTCGGTAGTAATAGAGCTGCGTCGCCGACCGGATGATCTGCGCCAGGAGAACGATCGCGAGCAGGGCGTGAACCGTCGCAAACGGGATCGCCAGGAACACACGCTCGCCCGCCGCCCGGCTGAGAACGTCGCTCACCCAGAGGTTCCCAAGCAGGCTGACGAGCGCGACCATCACGAAGAAATAGGCATTTCGAAAGCCCTTCGCAGCAATGGTGTGGTCGCGTTCGTCCTTTTCCACCCCGCGCGCGCCGACGTACCGGCTGAGTTCCAGAACGATCTCGACGAGGAGGGCGATGCCGATCACCTTCAGGAAGAGCGCTTTCATCTCTCCGGCATATCCGGCGACGCCCCCGGATGGTTCAACGATCACCAGCACGTAATACCCCAGCAGGGCGACCGTCGAGAGAAAGGAGGTCCAGGCGTACAGTTCTTGCTTCGACATGGCGGGCGCCTTCTCAGTGGGAGAGCGATTGTCGGTTCGAGTCCGCTCTTCTTTACGAGATGTCAAAAATAAGTTACATTGCGTCGAAAACAATCGACACGCGGGACCAATCGAATGCCGGCGCCCTGCCGCGACAGGCACATGACCGCTTTGTCCTTTATGCCGAACTTGCAGCCCGTCAGGCACAAAAGGAAGGCCGGGAGAGTTGAGACGCTATCTCGCAAAACGGGCCGCTCCTCAGGGGCGGAACCTCCATCCATCCCGACGGCTGCGCAGGCCGCGAACCCATGAAGGCGCCGAGCCCCATCGATCCGAACGAACCCCTTGCCCGTTCCCCGCAGTGGCGCGACTGGCGCCGGCAGATGCGCAACCGCGTCCACGACGAGGAGACGCTCGGCCGGTACGTCCGCCTCACCGACGACGAGCGCGCCGCCCTCGCCGCGACGAAGGGCGTCTTTCGGTGGAACATCACGCCGTACTATGCGGCTCTCATGGACCCCGACGACCCGGACTGCCCGATCCGGCGGCAGATGACCCCGCGCATGGACGAGGTGGCCCCGGACATCGTCGGCGTGGTCGATCCGCTCGAAGAGGTGGCCCACTCGCCCGTCAAGAACCTGATCCACAATTACCCCGACCGCGTGGCGTTCTGTGTGACGGCGGAATGCGCGATCTATTGCCGGTACTGCCTGCGCAAGCGCATGGTCGGCGATGCCGATTTCATGATGCGGAAGGCGGAGCTTCGGGAGGGGATCGACTACATCGCCGCCCACCCGGAGATCCGCGACGTGCTCCTCACCGGCGGCGACCCGCTCACGCACAACGACGCGCACCTCGACTGGCTGCTCGGCGCGCTTCGGGCGATCCCGCACGTCGAGGTGCTCCGCCTCGGCACACGCTTGCCTGTGACGCTCCCGTATCGCATCACGCCGGAGCTGTGCGCCGTGCTCGAAAAGCATCATCCGGTGTGGGTGAACACGCATTTCAACCATCCGAAAGAGCTGACCGAGGACGCCGCCGAAGCCGTGGACCGGCTTCTCCGCGCGGGCGTGCCCGTCGGCAATCAGACCGTCCTGCTTCGCGGCATCAACGACGACGCGGCGACCATGAAGGCGCTGTGCGAGGGGCTCGTGCGCATGCGGGTGCGCCCGTATTATCTGTATCAGGCGCAGCTCATCGGCGGGACGGCCCACTTCCGCACGGCCATCGAGACGGGCATGGCGATCATGGAGGCGCTTCAGGGGCGGACGA
The DNA here is from genome assembly GCA_026984335.1 of Rhodothermales bacterium. Classification (GTDB taxonomy): domain Bacteria; phylum Bacteroidota; class Rhodothermia; order Rhodothermales; family ISCAR-4553; genus JALSSK01. Next base: position 12,321 of record JALSSK010000125.1, on the reverse strand, counting down.
CGGGCTTCGCCCTCCCGAAGTACGTCCTCGACACGCCCTTCGGCAAGGTCCCGATGACGCGCTCGTACGTGCTCGGGCGGGCAGGCGACCACGTGGTCATGCGCACGCCGAGGGGCCGTCTGTGGGCCGAGCCGAACCCCGTGCCTCCCGGCGACGCCCCCGCCGTGACGCTCCCGGCCATCGCGCTCCCCGAAGGCATCGCCACGATCCCCACCGGGGCGCGTGCGTTCGCTCCCGAGGCTGCGCCGGAGGGTCGATGAGGAGCCGGAGAAGACTGCGAAAAAACGTCTCGAATGGCCCGAAAACCCGCCCTTTTGGTTGACTTTCCTCGGGTGCGACGGTAGATTGACATCCTCTCTTGAAGGCGATAGTCTTTCCGTTTTGCCCGCTCTTTCCACGGCCCGCGCGATTAGCCGAATGATTCGAGTCCTGACTTCTCTCCTGGCCGTTGTGGCCGCCGTCCTCGCACTCGTCCTGAAACAGCCGCTCCTGTTGGCCGTTGCCGGGGTGATGGTCGTGATCTCGTTGATCTCGTTGGTCGTCTTTCTCCGGCGGCGGCGCCGTCGGCAGGCGATCGAGCGCTACGTGCGCACGCCCGAGCCGCAGGATGACCTGCGGGCGCTCGGCATTCTGGAGATCCGTCCGAAAGGCGAGGTCGCGCCCGCCCGCGCGGATCTTCCCGCGCCGGCGGAACGCGCGGAGGCGGCGCCCGGCGAGGCGCGTGCGGCGGTTCCCTCGACCGAAGCCGCGACGCGCGTCGAAGCCGCGACGTCGGGCGGCGGCGAGACGTCGGGCGGCGGCGAGACGGAGGACTCGTCGGCGGCGGAAGGCGATCTGATGAGCATTGGGGGTGACGATATGTTGATACAGGTGCGGGAACGCGACCCGGCGGCGCATGTCTCCGTCGAGGCAGTGGCCGACGGCTACGACGAGGGGGCGCTTGCCCCGGCCCTCCGCTCGTTGCGCTCGGCGCTGGGGGCGCACACGGTGTGTCTGCTCCGAAAGGAGGAGATCGCCATGCGGTATCATCTCATCGGCGTCGTGAGCCGGAGCAGCTATGCGCGGAGCCACGGCAGCTTCACCGCGCGCGCGCCGCTGATGACGGCGGACATGGTGGAGACGCCGATGACGGTGCGGAACGTGCACGAGACGGATCTGCCCGCGAAGAGCCTCGGCTATTATTGTGAACCCATTGCCGTGCGGCGCGTGGCCCTGGCCCCCGTGGCGTGCGAGCCTTCGGACGGTCTGTGCTTCCTCCTGGCCGACGCCAAGCGCGAAGACGCCTTCGAGACGCCGCGCGACGAGGCGGTGATGACCCGCTTCGCCGGCGTCTTCGGCGTCCTGCTCGACGGGAGCGCCGCCGAGGCCGAAGCCTCCGCCGCGCCGGAGACTGTGCGCCCGCGCCGGGAGATCGTCGCCGAGGAGATGACGCAGGCCCGCGCCGAAGGCCGACCCCTCGCGCTCGCGCTCGTCTACCTCGACGTCTCCACCGGCGACGAGACGGACGCCGCCGAGCAGGCCCTCCACGCCCGGCTGCACGAAGCCGTCGCCGGCGCCCGCGTCGAGCGCTTCGGCGAGCTGACGTACGGCGTCTTCTACCGCGAGCCCCTCGCCGACATCGAGGCGTGGGCCCTCGGCCTGCAGGCCCGCCTCGACGACGCCTCGCTCCCCGGCGACGTGTTCGTGGGCGTGGCCCTGCTTCAGGACCGCCACGAGACACCGGACGATTTCAAGGCCGAGGCTACGGCGGCTCTGTACGAAGCCTATGAGACCGGCGCATGCACCATCATCGAATCCTGACCCGCTCCCTCATCTCCCCGCGACCATGACGCTCGGAAAAGTTGTCGGCACCGTCTGGGCCACGCGCAAAGACGAACAGCTCATCGGCATGAAGCTTCAAATTGTGCAGCAGGTCGACCTCGACCTCACGCTCAAGGACAGCTTCGTCGTCGCCGTGGACAGCGTCGGCGCGGGGGTGGGCGAGATCGTGCTCTATGCCACGGGGTCGAGCGCGCGGCAGACCGAACTGACGCGGAACAAGCCCGTCGACGCCGTCATCACCGCCATCGTCGACAAGCTCGACGTGCCCGGGACGCCGGCGCTCACCGAAGCCGTGGAAGCATGAACCTCGCCCGCGTGATCGGCAACGTATGGGCCACTCGGAAGTATCCGACGCTCGAAGGGCGGCGCATGCTTTTCGCGCAGCCGCTCACGTTCGCCGGAGCGGAGGCGGGCGCCCCCCTCGTCATGCTCGACACCGTCGATGCGGGCATCGGCGACGTGGTGATCTACGTCTCCTCGACCGAGGCCGCCGTCCCTTTCCGCCCCAACCTCACGCCCACCGACGCGACCATCGTCGGCATCGTCGAGCGCGTGGATCATCTGGGCACGACGTGGCGCACGACGCCCGAAGACGACGAGGCGGCGGGGTGAGCCGCGCCGGTTATGACTCGGCGATGAGGGGGACGAAGCGGAAGCTGTCGGTCTCGCGGCGTTCGTACGCGTCTTCGCCCTTCCGGATGATGAGCGTCATCGTCTGCCCCTCGGGGCCGCCGATAGGGATGACGAGGCGTCCGCCCCGGTGCGCTTCGTCGGGGATGCGAAGCTGTTCGAGGAGCGGCCGGGGCGCCTCGGTCGCGCCGGCGGTGACCACGATGCCGTCGTACGGGGCAAAGGCGGGCCACCCGAGCGAGCCGTCGCCCCAGTGGAGGCGGACGCGGTAGCCGAGGCGCTTGAGCAGGCGCCGGGTGCGGTCGAGGAGCGGCTTGAGGCGTTCGACGGAATAGACCTCGGCCCCCATCTCGCACAGCACGGCGGCCTGATATCCGCTTCCGGCGCCGATCTCGAGGATCTTGTCCCCTTTGCGCACGTCGAGGAGCATCGTCTGATACGCCACCGTGAAGGGTTGCGAGATGGTCTGGTTCAGCCCGATGGGGAGGGCTTCGTCGAGGTAGGCGCGTTCGAGGAAGGCCGGATCCACGAAGAGGTGGCGGGGCACTTTGCCGATGGCGGCAAGCACCCGCTCGTCCGTGATGCCCTTGCGGCGCAGCTCTTCGACCAGGCGCTCGCGCCGGCGCTGGAATTTCCAGTCATCTGACCGGGGAGAGGAAGGCTCCATACTTCAATGCTTCGGCTGGTGGGGGCTGTCGCGGGCGCGCCGGAGGCTCAGGCCTCGACGGCGGCGACGCGCTCGGGTTCGGCGGCGGTCTGCGGCGAGAGGGCTTCCGTAAGATACGTACGCAGTTCGTTGGCCGTGAGGTTCGTGATCAACTCGCCTCGCTCCGAGACGGAAATATTGCCCGTCTCTTCGGAGACGACTACGACGAAGGCGTCCGTCTGCTCCGTCAGCCCGACGGCGGCGCGGTGGCGCAGGCCGAGCTTCGGGCTGAGCGACATGCTCGTCGAGACGGGCAGGATGCATCGCGCCGCCTCGATGTGGTGGTTGCGGATGATGACCGCGCCGTCGTGGAGCGGGTTCTGGGCAAAAAAAATCGTGATGAGCAGGTCCTTGCTCACGCGCGCCCGCAGCTCCTCGCCCGTCTCAATGTAGTTCCGCAACCCGGTCGTCCGCTCGAAAGCGATCAGCGCGCCGATGCGCTGCTTGCTCATCTCCTGCACGGCGCCGACGACCTCGTTCACCATTGCCTCCTGCGCCGGAGAACGCACGAAACGCCGAATCAACGGGTTCTGTCCCAGCAAAAGCAACACACGACGGATCTCGGGCTGGAAAAGGATGATCAGAGCCAGCACGAACACGTCGCTGATCGAGCCGAAGATGGCCCGGAGGATGGTCATGTTGGCCGCCGTCACGAAAATCTGGATGAGGTAGAGCGCCAGAATGCCGAAGAAGATCTGCACGGCTATCGTGCCGCGCATGAGGAGATAGAGCTTGTACAGAAGGTAGGATACGAGGGCGACCTCCAGGAGGTCTACAAGGCGTATCGGTATGACCCACTGATAGATCGTCAAGGCGAAGAAATTTCGTTGAAGGGTGAGGCGGTCGTACGGTAAGGTAACCTTTGACGGATGCCATGCAAAGCGCGTTCCGGCGAAAGCTGTGTGAGAATGGGGTTCGTGTGAGGGCCGGGGGCGCGTGTGTGTGGGGGTGTGGGCGCATGGGAGAGATTCGAATGACGCGCCGAAGGCGCACATGAGACGACCGCAGGGAGCCCCTGACGGCGTGCGGATGCGAGCCTCATGACGCGCGAGATCCGCGAGCCCGCGACGCCGTTCTCACGCTCCCGCCTGCCTCGTGGCGGCGAGCAGGCGGAGCATCTCCACGGTGGGACGGACGTCGTGCGTGCGCACGAGCGTGGCCCCCCGCATCACGGCGACGGCCGTCGCGCCGAGGCTGCCGAAAAGCCGGGCCTCGACCGGGGCGGGCGCGTCCGCGCTGCCGAGGATCGCGCCGATGGCGCTCTTCCGCGAGACGCCCACGAGCACCGGACGCCCCAGCCCGAGGAACACGTCGGCGGCGCGCAGGAGCTTCAGGTTCTCGGCGGGCGTCTTCCCGAAGCCGAAGCCCGGGTCGACGATCACGTGCCGGACGCCCGCCGCCTCCGCCCGCTCGACCGAGGCGCGGAGCGAGGCGGCGACCTCGGCCGTCACGTCGGCGTACGTGTGCGCGTGCGGCATCCGGCCGGGCCGCCCGAGGGCGTGCATGACGACGAGCGGCGCGCCGAAAGCCGCCGCGACCTCCGCCGTCTCGGGGAAATACCGGAGCCCGGTGATGTCGTTCACGAGGTGCGCCCCGGCCTCGAGCGCCGCCCGCGCCACCGCCGGGTGATACGTGTCGATGGAAAGGATCGCCCCGGGAAAACGGGACGCCACGGCCTCGACCACCGGGACCACACGCGCCGCCTCTTCCTCCGGCGTGAGCGCCCGCGCACCCTCGCCGTACACCTTCCCCCGGGGCCGCGACGACGCCCCGCCCACGTCGATGATCGCCGCCCCCTCTTCGAGCATGGCCTCGACGCGTCGGAGCGCGGCATCCGTCTCCATGAAAAGGCCGCCGTCGGAGAAAGAGTCCGGGGTGACGTTGAGGATGCCCATCACGTGCGCGCCCTGGGGCAGGCCCGGACGGCAGTCGAGCGGGCGGCCCCGGCAGTCGAGGACGAAACGCTCGGGCGGGAAGGCGGAAGGTTGGCCCATGGCGGGAGCCGGATGCGGCGTCAATGCATGCCGGCGGCGGGGACGCGCCCGAGCGCCGGGGCGAGCGGCGGCCCGACGGGGCGTGCGTTCGTATAGGCGAGTCCGAGGAGCGCGGCCACCGTCGCCGCCACCTGATGCTGGAAATACGGGCCTTCGCCGGCGACCTCTCCGCGCGGAGGCGCGTCCGGGCCGAGGACGGCCAGCCAGATGTGCTCCGCGCCCGCGACGTCGCTCCCGTGCGAGGTCCATGCTTCGCCGTCGCCGCGCCCGTGGTCGGTGGTGACGATGAGCGTGGTGCGTCCCCGGTACGGCTCGTGCGCCTGCGCCCACCCCCACAGCCCGGCGATGAACGCATCCGTGCGATGCGCCGCCTCAAGGTAGGCGTCATACTTCCCGTCGTGCGCGAAGTCGTCGGTCTCTCCATAGGCGATGTACAAAAGGCGCGGATGGCGCTTTTTCAGGTATTCGAACGCATAATGATGCGTGAAGGCGTCGAAGCGGACGGTGCGCCAGGGGCTCGGGACCTCGCGTTGAAGTTCGTTGAGGAAACGCTCGCGCTCGGTCAGGTCGTCGCCCGTCGCGGGGCGGAAGCCGGCGTTGACGGGCACGCCGCTCCGCCTCTCGTTGACGATGTACGGGAAGACGTCCCACGAGCCGAAGGCCGCCACCCGTCCGGCGAAATCCGGTTGGCGGTTCACGTATTCGAGCACCGTCACGTTCGGGTTCGGGACCTTGTCGTTGCTGTCGATGCGCGCGTCGTCGGCGAAGCCGGTGAGGATCTCGTTGTATCCGGGATAGGAAAACCGGTGTCCGTTCGTGACCTCGACCACGCTCCCGAGGCGGCGGTTGCCGTAGAGTTGCCCTTCCCGCGCCACGACGGACCAGAAAAACGGCAGGAGCGCCTCGCGCCGGGCTTTCGGGTCGTCCGCTCCGAAGCGTTCGGCGAGCGCGTCCGGGTCCTCGACGAAGCGCTCGTCGTGGAGGAGGGCGGGGTCCGCGCCCGAGAAAAGCTCCTGCCACCGGAGCCCGTCGAGGGTGATGAGGAAGACGTATCGGGTGGCGAGGGTGTCGGTGGGGGCGGGGCGGGGGACGTTCGCTCGGACGCCCGGGGCGGCGATGATCGCGAGCGCGAAGGTGAGGAGAAACGGGGAGAATCGGCGCATGGCAAAGGGGGGTGAGAAAGGGAGGAGGGGATCGCTCCATTCTTCTTTTCCCCGGCGCTCAGGTTCCCCGGAAGAGGAGCGGCAGGCCCGAAACGGTGTGGGGGAAGCCCCCTCAGGAGGACGCCGGAACGTCATCACGGACGACGGCTTGCCTCTGTGCCCGGAAAAGCCGGAAATTCCCGGGGCGCGCGCGAGCGGTTGACCCGACGCCATGCCGCGCGCCTTTCCATGCAACCCATAGCCGAAAAGAGAGGCCTTCCTCATGTTTGATTTCATTACCGAAGAACACGAGTTGATCCGGAAGATGGCGCGCGAGTTTGCGCGGAACGAGATCGCGCCCATTGCCGCGGAGCACGACCGGACGGGCGCTTTCCCGATCGAGACGGTGCGGAAGATGGGGGAACTGGGCTTCATGGGCATCGAGGTGCCGGAGGAATACGGGGGGGCGGGGATGGATTCGCTCGCGTACGTGCTGGCGATGGTGGAGATCTCGAAGGTATGCGCCAGCCACGGCGTCATCATGTCCGTGAACAACTCACTCTTCGGCGACGCCGTGAACCATTTCGGCTCCGACGAGCAGAAGCGGAAGTACCTCGCGCCGGTGGCGCGCGGGGAGAAGATCGGGGCGTACAGCCTCACCGAGCCGATGAGCGGCAGCGACGCCGGCACGATGCGCACCCGCGCCGTGCTCGACGAGGCCGGCGCCCACTACGTCATCGACGGGCTCAAGTCGTGGGTCACTTCGGCGCCGGTGGCGGACACCATCGTGCTCTTCGCCATGACGGCGCCGGAGAAGAAGCACCGGGGCATCACGGCGTTCCTCATCGAGACGGACCGGCCCGGCTTCAAGCGCGGGCGGACGGAGCCGAAGCTCGGCATCCGGGCCAGCGCCACGAGCGAGATCGTCTTCGAGGGATACGAGTGTCCCGTGGAGAACCGGCTCGGGGAAGAAGGGCAGGGCTTCAAGATCGCCATGCGCGTGCTCGACGCCGGGCGCATCGGCATCGCCGCGCAGGCGCTCGGCATCGCCGAGGCGGCCTTCGAGGCCAGCGTAGACTATGCCCGCGAGCGGGAGGCCTTCGGACGGAAAATCGGGCAGTTTCAGATGATCCAGCAAAAACTCGCCGACATGAAGGTCAAGATCGACGCCGCCCGGTTGCTGACCTATCAGGCGGCGCTCGCCAAGCGGGAGGCGCTCGAGACCGGCGGACGCTTCACGATGGAATCGAGCGTGGCCAAGCTCTTTGCCAGCGAAGCCGCCATGTGGGTGACGACGCAGGCGATCCAGCTCCATGGCGGCATCGGGTACAGCAAGGAACTGCCCCTCGAACGCTATTTCCGCGACGCGAAGATCACCGAGATCTACGAGGGCACGAGCGAGATCCAGCGCCTCGTCATCGCGCGCATGCTGACCGGGCTCCGGTGAGTGGGCTCGCCTGTCGGCTCGCCGTCGTTCGGATCTTCCCTCTCCATCCATCCACCCATACCCAATTCGCGTCGCGCGGCGAGAACCTCCGCTTTCACCCGGAGATTAAAGAGGACCGTTCGCCCGCGCACGTGCCGGCGCGAGATTTCTTCTTTTGGACGTTAATGATCATATCTCCCGGACGCACCGTGCTTTCCGTTGCGGGGGTCCGTTTTCAAGGGCGCCTTCTCGTGATGAAAAACCTCCTGGCCTCCGCTTTGCATGCGATGCCGGTCGGACCGTTGCGCGCGATGGAGCGGTTCGCGGCGGCGCCGGTGGAGACGCAGGAGGCCCTGTTGCGGGATCTGCTGCGACGGGCGGCGCATACGGAATGGGGGCGGCGCTTCGGGTTCGGCGAGCTGGCGCGGGCATCCGACGTCGTGGCGGCATATCAGGCGCGTGTGCCGCTGCATACGTACGAGGCGTTCCGGAACGACGTGGCGCGCCTCCGCAAGGGGACGCCCGACGTCGTCTGGCCGGGTGTCTTTCGCCATTTTGCCGTGTCGAGCGGGACGGCTTCGGCAGGTAAGATCATCCCCGTCAGTGAGGAGATGCTCGTCAAAAATCGTCGGTTCAGCATGGGCTCGGCGTTTCAATACCTGGCCGAGAGCGGGAACCCGCGTTTCTGGCTGGGCAAGTTTTTGAGTGTGCCGGGGCGCATCGAAGACGACCCGGAGCATCCCGGGACGCTCATCGGCGAGGTGAGCGGCCTGCAGGCCGAGTTCGCGCCCGCCTTCGTGCGCCGTTTCTATCAGGCGGTTCCGAACGAGGTGTTGTATCTGCCGAACTGGGAAGACAAGCTCGCCGCCATCGTCGGCCGGACGGTGGCGGCGGACGTGCGCGCCGTTGCGATGGCGCCCTCGTGGGCGCTCGTGCTCTTTCAAATGGTGATCGAACGGCACAACCGGAAGCGCGGGAGGCGTGCGCGGACGCTCGGAGAGGTGTGGCCGAACCTGCAGGTGTTCTTCTCGGGCGGCGTTGCGCTGCGCTCGTACCGGCATCTGCTCGAAGCGCTGATCGGGCTGCCGGAGATGCACTTCTGGGAGCACTACGGGGCCTCCGAAGGCTTCTTCGCGCACCAGGCAACGCTCGAGGACGAGGCGATGATGCTTCACCTCGACAACGGCGTTTTCTACGAGTTCGTGCGCATGGACGAACGGGCGGCGGACGCTCCGCGCCGGCACACCGTGGCCGACGTGGAGACCGGTGTGCGTTATGCGCTCTACGTGACTACGTGCAGCGGGCTCTGGGCCTACGATGTGGGCGACGTGGTGCGCTTTACGCAGCTCGACCCGCCGAAGATCGTGGTGACCGGGCGCACGAGCGAGATGCTCGACCGGTACGGCGAGGCGGTTTTCGGCGAAGAGGCCCGCGACGCGCTTCGACACGCGTGCGCCCAGACCGGAGCGCAGGTGCGCGATTTCCACGTCGCTCCCCGTCACGCGGCCCTCGACCGGCTGCCGGCCCACGAGTGGCTCGTCGAGTTCGAGGCCGCGCCCGCTTCGCTGGAGCCGTTCGCAGAGGCCGTAGACGTCTATTTGCAACGGGTCAACCGGCATTATCGGATCCGCCGGGAAGCGCGTGTCTTCGATCCGCCGCAGATCGTTCCGTTGCCTTCGGGCGTCTTTTTCGAATGGTTGAAAAGGAGCCGGAAACGCGTGGGCGCGCAGAGCAAAGTGCCCCGCATGAGCGAGGAACGCGACGTAGCCGAAGGCGTTCTTGCCCTGGTCGGAAACAATAAATAGGACTTTCTCATAAGCTTGCTGGAAATATTGAATTGGCGGGAACAACGGGCCGAACGGGCGCGTGCACGAACGCCAATTTCTGACGCCCGACCCCCCGGCTAAAAGGCACGTTCGGGCCGGACGTATCCAGATCAGGAAACAGCGAGGAGCGTCTCGACGAAGAAGACTGCTACAAACAACCAAACCGCCGAAGGTCTATGTATGTCCCCCGCCAGCAACGGATGCTGGATCAGTATCTCCAGGAGATCGGTCAGATCCCTTTGCTGACCCCTGACGAGGAAGTCGAACTGGCACGCCGGATCAAGCAGGGCGATCAGGATGCGTTGCACCGGCTCACGCGCGCCAACCTCCGTTTCGTGGTATCAGTCGCGAAGAAGTATCAGGGCCAGGGGCTGACGCTCGCCGACCTGATCAACGAGGGCAATTATGGGCTGATCAAGGCGGCGCAGCGGTTCGACGAGACGCGCGGCTTCAAGTTCATCTCCTACGCGGTCTGGTGGATTCGTCAGGCCATCCTGCAGGCGCTGGCCGAGCAGAGCCGCGTCGTGCGCCTGCCGCTCAACCGCATCGGCACCATCTCGAAGATCCGCAAGACGAGCGCCAAGCTGGCGCAGACCCACGAGCGGCAGCCGAACATCGAGGAGCTGGCGAAGGAACTCGACGTAGACGTGGAGAAGGTGCGTGAGGCCATGCAGCACACGGGCCGTCACCTCTCGATGGACGCGCCGTTCAACGAGGACGACGACAACAGCCTCCTCGACGTGCTGCCCAACGACGAGAACACCTCGCCCGATGAGACGCTCATGGACGAGTCGCTCAAGATCGACATCGAGCGGGCCCTGAGCATGCTCCATCCGCGCGAGGCGGAAATCACGCGTCTTTACTTCGGCATCGGCCGAGAACATCCGCTCACGCTCGAAGAGATCGGACAGCGTTTCGGCCTGACCCGCGAGCGCGTGCGTCAGATCAAGGAAAAGGCGCTCCGCAAGCTCCGCCAGAAGCATCGCCGCGAAGAATTGCAGATGCACATCGGCTGAGCTTTTTTCATGCTTCCGGTTTTTCAAGAGCGTCTCCGGTTGGGGACGCTCTTTTTTCGAGAGTTGACGCGAGCCGCAGGCGAGCCGATGACGCCTACCCCTTGACCAGCTTTCGCAGGTCCCGGACGGCGCGGTCGAGCCCCACGAGCACGGCGCGGGCGATGACGGCGAAGCCGATGGACACCTCGGAGACGTGCGGGACGAGGCGGCGGAAGAGCGGGTAGTTCGCGTAGTCGAGGCCGTGCCCGGCGTGAACGCTCAGCCCGAGCGTGTGCGCCTGCCGGGCGGCTGCGGCCAGGCGCTCGCCGACGGCGGCGCGGGCTTCCGGCGTCGGCGCGTTGGCGAAGTCGCCCGTGTGCAGCTCGATGGCATTGGCGCCCGCCTCCCGCGCGGCTTCGATCTGATCAGGCTCGGGGTCGACGAAGAGCGCCACCTCCCGGATGCCCGCGTCGAAGAGGCGCGGGATCGTCTCGCGCAGCCGCGCCCGATGCCCGACCACGTCGAGGCCGCCTTCGGTGGTGACCTCCTCGCGCCGCTCGGGAACGAGCGTGGCGAGGTCGGGCCGCGTCTCACAGCAAATCTGTACGATCTCCGTATTCGTGGAGAGTTCGAAATCGAGTTTGCCGCGCACGGTCTCCCGGAGCAGGCGCACGTCTCGGTCGGTGATGTGCCGGCGGTCTTCCCGCAGGTGGAAGACGATGCCGTCCGCGCCGGCGAGTTCGCACAGAACCGCCGCCTGGACCGGATCAGGGAAGCTTTCCCGGCGCGCGTTGCGGAGGGTGGCTACGTGGTCGATGTTGATCAGCAGGTCGGTCACGAAGAATCGGAAAGCTTGGAAGCAACTATTGACGAACGCGATAGTCTAGAAAAAGGCGCGCCGGAAAGCAACCCGCCGGTTTGCCGGGTTCGGAGCGGGGGGCGGCGCGCGGTTGCATTTCGGGAAGGCGACCTGTATTTTCCCGCGTTCCGTTCGGATCCCTTCTTCCCCTTCGAGCGGATTTTCCGCCATCTTTTTGCACCAACCATACCGGAGCACGACGCATAATGGGCCAGCGTTTCCGAGTTGCCCTCCAGATCGTTCTGGGCATTGTCATCGTCATACTTGCCTACTATCTCTACGTCTCCATCACCGAGCCGTACAAGGTGATTGAACGGCAGAAGGAATTGACGCGTCTGACGCGCGAGCGGATGGATGACGTGCGCACGGCGCTGGTGCTCTATGAGCGTGACAGGGATCGTTTTCCGCTTACGCTCGACTCGCTCGTGATGTATGTCAAGACGGACTCCGTGTTCATGCTCCATGCCGACAGCATTTTCGGCGGCCCGGTCAACCCGGACTCGCTCCCGTACTCGCCGCGCACCGGCAAGCCTTTCGAGTATGCGGTGAACGATACGGCCAAGGTGAAGATTTATCTGCTCAAGGACCCCGACTCCGACGATCAGATCGGCTCGCTGATCCCCGACGTCACCCTGCTCAATGCCGCCAGTTGGGAGTGAGCGTTGACCGCCACGGCCCGTCCGACGGGCGTGTGAGGTCGGCCCCGTTCCGGAGGGCTTGAGGGGACCCGGCTCCGGCCCAGAATCCCACGATCATTCGCAGCGATCATTCGCAGTGGCGTATGGATGCACAGGCACGAGCAGGCATCGATCTCTATGGAAGCGTCATGCGTTATGCCGAAGTAGAGCAGATCGACGGACGCTACCGTCTCCTTCGGCTGGGCAGTTGCGACTTCGAATTCGACGTGGCCCACGAGGTGTTC